>NZ_CEVWQM010000003.1:0-191812 GCF_982386235.1 Desulfotomaculum sp.
CTGCCCGGGCTTTTTCCCTAATACCAACAATCTTTGCCTTCTCGGGCTTATAAATCAGCAATAACATCCCCCAGATTAAGAAGACTGTTGCCCAACCAAAGGGAGCCAAGTGCAGCGAAAAATCAACAAAAGAAACTTCTATACCCGTGAACTCTGTATAGAAACCAACTGCCGCAGGGTTACGGGCACCACCCAGCAAAGTACAAATACTACCGGCACCAGCTGTATAGGCCATACCGATAAACAGGGCCTTGCCAAATTTAGTGGGTTTACCGTCTGAACCCTCACCATAAAGGGCAAGAATTGTAATTAATATTGGGAACATGGTAGCAGCCACAGCTGTGTGAGCCATAATATGCGTTAATAACGCTGTAATCACAAAAACACCCAATAGTATCTTTCTGGTGTCTTCACCTACTACATCCAGCATTTTATAAGCAATACGTTTGGTAATGCCTGATTTAGTAAATACAATACCAATTAATAATGAACCTAGAATAAACAACACCGTGGGATCCATAAAATCTTTAAAGGCTTCCTTAGCAGGACGGATTAGGAATAATGCCTGAATAACACCGATAGCAATACCAGTAACACCGATGGGGATAACTTCAAATACCCACCAAATACCCACCAAATACCTGCCAGCAGGAATAAACCAATGGCAGCTTTACCTTCCTGTGACAACTCAAAGGCTTTGCCGGACGGATCAATGGCCGGATCAAATTGAGGGGCTAAGTAAAAGGCAAAAAACAAAGCTATACCTAACAGGATAAAAAATGTTCTTTTAGCATTTGCACTCATTAAAGAATACACCTCTCTTTATTTTTACTTCTAGGTGTTCGTTTGCTTTTTGGCTGTGTTGACTACCTTGGAACAAACTTCTTCCTTCCCACCTCCCTTGAGAAAATAAAAAGACCAGCGTTCAACAAAGCAGATCAATCTGCCCTTTGATAACGCTGGTCTGTTATCACCAAGATTTGCTTAGTGAAATACCCACCAACTTGCGTGATCATCTGGTAACAGAACCCTTAAGAAAGAGCTTCGTCACCAGTGGATTTAATTTTCTTCTCTAAATTAGTGTCTAAAATAAAAACTTCTATGCATTCACCCGTTCGAATACTGATATCGCCATGACTGCTATTTACCTTGCATTGTGTAATATCCGTGATTATTTTTTCGATTTGTTCTACATAGGTGTCCCTAAGCTCCATCCTTAACTGCTTTACTAAGGCTCTTCCCTTGCGGCTGCTGCTGACATGCCTCTCTTCCTTCGTCAAAACCCCAGTGGATCGAATAATTACCATATCCCGGCAAATTATTGCCTTCGTACACTCGGGACCTCGACCAACCAGCAGCCTTTGAAACTTCACAAACTCATCACAAATCTTTTTTTCTATAACGGACTGTGACATAGACCAGCCCCCTTATAATGACAAATTACCTAGGTTCAATTTGTCACTACTTTTTGGTGGTTTAAATTTAATAAATCACAAAATTAATGTACAGGGTGATATTCGTTAATTTTATGTGATTTTTATAACTTGTTCTTAAGCAATTAGCCTCCCGCTTTATTTTTCGTGGGATTAAATTTTTTTGTCATCACAGACAGCTAATGGCTAATAAAAAAACCCCCGATTTAACTTTAAAATCAGGAGTTATACTTAACCTCACACTGCACTGGGTGCTATTTCTTTGTCTAATAAGAATAGCCTTTCTCTCTTCTGGTTGACTTCCAATTCACCTTCCCGACACCTAAAATGCTGACATTTGGTAGGAATTATGGCAATATCTGTTGTAATCATGTAATCAATTTCCTCGGGTGCCTGACGTTTTACTTCATCTTCAACTAACTTAATGGCTTCTTGCATTAGACTACTTAGTCTTAATCTAATTTCACAGTTATCTTTTTTGGCACATAACCCACATTTGGAGAATCCAGCCATAAATCTACCCCCTTACACTATAAATATGACCGAAACTAAAAAGGCCAGCACAATGTACAACAAAAATTTTCGTTTACATGTGCTGGCCTACCCCATGCCAAGTTAGCCTTCGCATATTGTCTGCCTGTTATATTTTATATGCTTTATTCCGATGACATAATGCTTTGTCTTACCATAACGGTTTCGTGAAATTTTGTACAGCCCCAAAGAACATCTTTTAGTAAAAGTAGGGCCCTATTACTAACTATTCCTTTTATATTCTTTAAATTACTCATACAGCATAAAAAAGCGATGCTTCATCGCTTCTTTATGCTGTATGAGTAATTAACTTTTTTCACAATCTGTAAAATATTTAGCCCGTCTATATTGTTTTAATTAAATAAATATAATAAAATATTGTCTCAATTTCCAAAACAGCCTTTAGGTATGCACATAACCTTCCTGATTACTGTAACTAACCTTTCGTACAAAGGAACTTGCTTCATCCAGGGGTTTGCCGGAGGTTGCAAACACTTCATCGTCTTCCATAAAAATATTTTCCTTGCCGATATGCTCCACAATATGCATTTTATCCAACATCTTAAGTATTCTTGGTGAAACACCTGTTAGAATAACCCGCTTGCCGTCACCATGGGCACGGTTTATGAACGCTTCAACAACCTCTAAAGCCGTGATATCGATAACGGAAATACCCTTAAAACGAATCATAAAGACCTTTGAGTCTGAATAGCCATCTGAAAGTTTTCTTTCCAAATCCGCGGATGAACCAAAATACAGGTTGCCTTCTAACTGGAATATAGCAATCGATGGACTTTGACCGTTGATGGACTGCTCCACAAACCTGCCATCATTAGCCTTAACGGGTGCCAGTGTTTTAACCGTGGCTACACCCGAATCCTTTAAGTAGAGTATTAAGGAAAGTGCTACACCAGCATAGATTGCCTGTTCAAGTTCAGGGGCCAAAATAGTTGTAAACATGGTAACCAATAAAACGACGGCGTCATTGCGGTTCGTCTTAACAACCTTGACCAGAGCCTTTTTATCGATCATGGAGTAGGCCACAACCATAATTACGCCCGCTAAACTAGCATTGGGAATATATCTGGCATAGGGAGCAAAGAAAATCAACACAATTAAGATAATAAAACCTACTAATACACCTGTCAGACGGGTTCTGCCGCCATTCTGGAAGGTAATGGCCGAACGGGTAAAGGAACCAGAACCAGCAATACTGCTAAAGAAGGCTCCGCCCATATTAGCAACACCCTGACCAATAAACTCCTGGTTGGGATCTATTTTTTGCAGGGTTTTAGAAGCAATGGCCTTAGAGATCGCTACTGCTTCCACAAGTCCAATGATAGCAATTACCACTGCCCCGGCACTAAGATCAACCGCAGCAGCTAAACTAAAGTTAGGCATACTTAGGGGTGGGATGGCTTGAGGAATTTCCCCCACTACCTTTATGCCATATTTTTCTAAACCAAAGACCATGACAAGGATTACCGATAGAACAACACCCAATAAAGCACCCGGAATGTTTTTGCTAATTCTTTTCGATATTAGAATAACTGCAATGGTAAATATCCCAATACCAAATGCCACATAATTCATTTTATCGAGGTTTTGGAAGCAAGCCGCTACCTTGCCAACACTGGATAAGTGACCAGAGGGAAGCTTAACACCTAGCAGATTATTGAGTTGCCCCATGGCAATAATGATACCAGCACCGGCCGTAAACCCAACAATCACGGCATGGGATACATAGTTTACCAGCGACCCAAGTCTAAAGGTACCCATGACAAACTGTATGGCACCAACCATGAAGGTAAGTAAAAACAGGTTGCCAAAAAAATTATCCTGCCCTATATAGGCGGCCATATAAGCAGCTATTAACAAGGAGATGGCATTTGTTGGACCTGTGGCCAACTGATTTGAGCTGCCAAAGGAGGATGCTAAGATGGTTAAGACAATCCCTGCATAAAGCCCATAGGCAGGGTGTACACCGGCAATCATGGCATAGGCCATTGTTTGGGGTAACGCAACCACGGCTACAGTTACTGCCGCGATAAAGTCAAAACGAAAGTCCTTTTTATCATAGTTTCTCAAGGTGTCCAATATGGGTACGTACTTTAAAATATTCATAGTACATGCCTCCACAAATAATTTTTCGTTAACAATAAGGTGCTGTAGACATGATGTAATTGAGTAGCAAATGTGAAATTTAGAGCTACGTTAGTTGCAAAAAAATCTTATTTTTATTTGTTTTTATCGCCAGCTAAATTAAGGCCACCCTCTTATACTGCACATCCTCTCCCCTCTACCTATTTAGCATTATCAAAATGTATAAGCTTTTAAGGATGTTACTATTAAACTTCCGTGACGTTAACGCACGCACCATTAAGGAATAAAAATTTAATCTTTAATAACTAATTAAGTACTTACTCTTGGTAGATACCACATCATTTTTATCGAGTCTTCTTAATCGATTGTGGTGCAGAATGTCTTTACAGTTATGAAGAACCTTAAAACGAAGATGCCCAGGCTCAATGATATCGACTTCTTTTCCCCAACTCGTCAGCAAGCCGGCCATTTCTTTGCCTCTTTTGGTGCGAATTTGAACCAAGGATGAACCGTCCTTTAGCTTTTGTTTGGAGATAATGTCACCACCTAGAACTTGATATACACTACTAAGAACCTTTGCGGATACCCTAATTTTTATCTCCTCCCAAGAACTTTCGGATGTTTTTGAAATAATCATGGTCTGGCGACTGGCGTATAATGCATCATCACTTGTAAAGGAGAACAAAGGTATTTCAAGGGGGATAACGATTCCCACTTGGCACATGCATTTCCGAACTAATAATTCTTGTAAAAAATAACGAGCATACAGTATTTCATTCTTAACAAAGTCAAGTTCTGATAACATATTCAACATTAATAACTCACCGGAAGAATCCTGTTCCTTTTCTCTTAGGGTGTAACCCCCTGGATATTCGGGATGATGGCTGGCTGTTTTTAAAATTTCATAACCCATTTTTTGCAATTCGTTTAAATAACGATAAATCTGCCTGGTACTTACGCCACATTTCAACGCTAGGTATTCCAGTGATGCACCACCACAGTCACTATAATCCCTTAATTCATTTAACATTATTTTTAAATTTTCCCCGTGGTTATGTTTAGCCTTGCGATTTAACTTTTTATCCAATACAATCACTCCATCACTTTTTACTCTCTTAATGGTAGAAATATTGGAGGATTTTTGCTTCGCCGGATGCATAGTCCGTTTGGGCTTCCACCAGCACTTGTAAAACCCTTAGCTTTTCTTCCGCATCCATATTTCCCAATGCTGCTAAAATACTATTTAGATCAAACCCAACAACACCTTTACATATTAGATCAGTCAAAACCAAACTGGTGCTTAACAGGTTCGCATCTAAATGCGGGTATGCTGCACAGAGCTTGCCGGCACTAGCCAACTTATCTCGATCTAATCGCTCGGAAATATTCTCCATTGCCCAAAGGCAACCTCGTTTTTTTAGGTAAGATTCCAGTTCCATTTTTACCCCTCACTCTTGTAAGCTAAAGGACTAAAAGGTATTTGCTTCTACCAATTCGCTCACTTCTTTAAATATTTCCACCGCCCTAATCATGCCAACTATTTCTTCCTTCTCTTCAACTGGCACCAATTCAATTTCATGATTGGTCAGCAGTAAAATCGCTTCCAGAATACTGTCACTCACCTGAAGCCTTTCTGCCTGAACAGGTTGCATGACATCCTTAACCTTTTTATCCGCCTGGGATAAGCAAACAGCCTCAAATATCCCATCCCAACATTTTGCTCCATCACGTTCAACAGGAATCGATCGAATAATGTCTCGAAAACTTAGCGTTCCAACCAATTGCTTTTTATTATTGAATACAAGTACAGACCGATGGGCCTGTGATCCAGCCATTTGCCCAGAATAGAAAGTGTTTTTTAGAACAAACATAGCGTCCCGTAAAGAATTCTCCAAAAATACAGTTGCATAGTCCTGAATAGGCACCATGATATCTCGTACTTTTTTTTCCGTATTACAGGGCACTAATACTCACACCCTTTATTTAGAAAAACTTGACTGACGCATACCCTAAAGCCAAACTTGACCTACGGTGTCCTCCGGATATGACGTCGGCCTTCGTTTAGCCCTTTTGTATACCTGAAAGTTTTGCTCCCGATGATATACCCAGAAACCTAAGCATCTAAAATATCTTCTTTCAGTTCCTCATCTTTCCCCAGGGAACGATATTTCCTAATGACTTCCACAATTAATTCACTGGTTTCAATTTCATTGTGAATGTTACAAGCATCAAATTTCTCCTGAACCCATTCGATAAATTGTGCACTTGTCATATAAAGACCTCCCCATTTTAATCATCATAACCCACTGAGCATATTCTTGTTGTCGTAATTCAGACTAATTGATTGTTTTCAAGCACTAAATAATCCTAAGATCACTAGGAGTTGCTTTTTTTGGTCAAAAGCAAACATTTTCATTTCTGCAATTCTTCAAATATGCTATAATGTAACCCAAGCAAAGACCTATATATTTTTTATTCTTTTATTATTATCTTTAATGCAATCTTGATGCCAACCATAAAACGTTATAGCTAGCGGCTTTGTATTTTTAAAATTGTTTGTTTTTAAACAACACTACCTTCCCGCAGCATTTTTTTAGCCTACCCACCATTTAGTTCCGAAAAAAAACCTTACTGCGCCTGGTTTTGTGATTACCGTAACAAATACCAATGAGTTGTCTGTTTTAAAGCAGTTAGTTTTTCAAATGTATATTATTGAACACTTCAAGGGGGAGGTAGGATGCTTTGTTACCAACCTTAAAAAATAAATCCTTTGCCATTCAAATAATGGTTTTGGTCTCCGCTATCTTATTGATTCCAATTTTAGTCATGGTTTATGATATTTTCTTTTCCGGTGCCAAGGATGAAATGTTATTAAAAACCAAGGAAGAACGCCTGGGTACCATTGTTAAGGCAACCGTGAGTTCTTTAGATAAACATCTGGAACAATCGGTTAAAAATGGTTTTGTAGAGGATCAATATAAAAAGTCTTTGGAAGAGGCCTTTAAAGTTACCGCCAAGCCATTGACTGATGCCAATCCTGGTGTGCGTCTGGGCCTTTATCTGGCAGATTCAAAGGAAATTTATGTTTTTGGTTTTTTGCATGAATATCGTCCAGAGAAACCCTCGGATGTAAAAGCCAGGGAGCAAAGGATATTTGATGAGGCTTCTTCCGGAATAGTAGCGGTGTCTGCCACGAAAAAGCCATTATCCCGGATCACCGGATCACTGGGAGATCAAGCCTTTGAATGTTTAATGCCTGTCGTACTTAACGGGGAGCTCATTGCTGTTGCGTGGGCAGATGAGCGTGTGCATCCAGTTTTTGCCCAAAGCAGACAGTTTAGTTTTATTACCAGGTACCTAACCTTACTGGGATTATTTTTCGGTCTAGGTGCAGCCCTCTATGTGATTCACAATTTGGCATCTGAAATTCAAGTTATTAAAAAAGGGCTGTTGAGCATGGAGGAAGACCTTGATAAACGGCTGCCGGCCATGCCTGGGGAGATCGGGGAAGTGGTGCAGTCCATTAATAACCTGGCAGCTTCGCTAAAGGAGAAAAAAAGGCTGCAAGATGAATTAATGAGGTCGGAGAGGCTGGTGGCTCTGGGACGACTGGTTACGGGAGTAGCCCATGAGTTGAGAAACCCTTTGGGCATCGTTAGAGCCACGGTTCAAGTCATGGAGGGAGAATACAAAAATCTGGAAGGAATAAAAGACTATTCCAAGGTCATTTGTGAGCAAATTGACAGGGGAAATAAAGTTATTCAAGAATTATTGGACTTTGGCAGACCCAGTAAACCAATTGTCAGTCCAACGGATTTAAATTGGTTGCTTGAATCTGTCCTTACCTTTACCCACCCCATGCTGAGACAGAATAATATTAAATTAATGAAAGAATATGCATCACTACCTAAGGCAAACATTGATTCGGACCGCATTAAGCAGGTCTTTGTCAATTTAATTATCAATGCCATTCAGGCCATGCCTGACGGTGGCAGCCTAACAATTAGAACCTTTGCTGAAAAGGATTATCTTATCGTACAATTTAGCGATACTGGAAAAGGTATTACGGCTAAGGATCTCCCCCGCATATTTGACCCCTTCTATACCACAAAGGAGGATGGGGCTGGCCTTGGCCTATCCATCTGTCATCAGATCATTCATCTGCACAAAGGGGCCATCTGGGTGTCGAATACGTCACCCACAGGCACAACCTTTGATGTTCGTTTACCCCAATCCAACCCACAGGAAGGAAGTGTTGTGATTGAATAAAATATTAGTAATTGACGATGAAGAGCATATGTGTTGGGCCTTGGAAAAGGGACTGCGCCAAGAGGGTTACCAGGTTTTTACCGCCACCAGAGGTAGTCAGGGTCTTGATATTATCCGCAAGGAAACTCCATCATTGGTTATCTTAGATTTAAAAATGCCAGAAATGAATGGGTTGGAGGTACTGATTAAGGCTAAGGATATGCTCCCCAAATTACCTGTGATTATGATTACGGCCCATGGCACAATTGATACTGCCATCGAAGCGATGAAATTAGGGGCCACTGACTATATTACCAAGCCCTTTGATCTGGATGAGCTTAAATTAGTGGTTAAACAGGCTTTAATGGTTAGCCATTTGCAAGAAGAGGTAACCTTTTATCGTTCGGAAATAAATAAAAGGTATGGCCAAATTGTTGGCAACAGTCAGGAAATTCAAGAAGTCTGTTCTTTAATAGAAAAGGTTGCAGATAGTAGTGCCACGGTTTTGATAACAGGTGAAAGTGGCACCGGCAAAGAAATAACAGCCCTTTCTATCCACCAATTAAGTTTCCGTCGGGAAAAGCCCTTTGTGCCCATTAACTGTGCCGCACTTCCTGAGTCCCTATTGGAAAGTGAACTATTCGGACATGAAAAAGGTGCCTTTACTGGGGCGGTGGCTAGAAAACTGGGGCGATTTGAATTAGCTCATGAGGGTACTCTTTTTCTGGATGAAATCACCGAGATGCCCCTGTCCATGCAGGTAAAACTGCTGCGTGTATTGCAAGAAAGGGAATTTGAAAGGGTTGGCGGCACCGACAGTATAAAAATCGATGTTCGAGTTATCGCAGCCACCAATAGAGATCCCCTTGAATGTATTAAAAATGGTACCTTCCGAGAGGATCTATATTACCGGCTCAATGTTTTACCCATTCATTTGCCTCCCCTAAGGGAGCGTAAAGAGGACATACCCTTATTGGTTATGCATTTTATAAAAAAATTCAACCCTTCACGGGAGCAAAGAATGTCTCCGAATGCTATGGGTTTATTGATGTCCTACGAATGGCCCGGCAATATTCGTGAGTTGCAAAACGTTATCGAAAGAGCCATTATTTTAGCTCAGGGGAACGAAATAAACCCCCATAACCTGCCAAAGGAAATTCAAAAGACGGATAATACGAAGGTCGCGTCAAACCAAAAACTTATCATTAATTTCCCTGAGAAAGGCATCTCCTTTGATGAAGTGGAAAAGGAACTAATTTTATTAGCCCTGGAAAAAAGCCAGGGCAATCAGACCAAAGCTGCCCAATTGCTAGGTATTACCCGCTCCGCATTGCTTTACAGGGCTCAAAAGTATCAAATAAAGCTATAAATTTGGTGGTTAGTGGTTGGTCGTGGGTTTTGCCGTGGGCTTTTGATGCATGTTATGCTTTTAGGTCTTTGGCGCATGACTCACGGCCAATTGCTTTATCGTACACTCCTCCGGCTTTTTATCTTCCCTAAGCCCCTGATAGCTTGGGTGCCTTAGGCGACCATCCGGGCTTACCTCTGTGTAGGTCACTTCACATACCAATTGGGGTTTGACCCAAAGAGGAGCACGGAATTCCCCTTTGCTTGGGATAAAAACGGCGGCATAAGTTTTGATTTGATTCAGCTCTGTCAATAAATGTGCTTCCTCATCCCTGGTAAAGCCTGTCCCCACCTTCCCTACATAAACCCATTCTCCTTGATGAAAGCAAACCAGTACGAGGGAACCAAGTCTTCTGTATCCATCACCTTTTTCCCAGCCAGCAATGACCAACTCTGCTGTTTTATTGTTGCGTATTTTTCTCCAAGTAGTTGCCCTTTTTCCAGGAGTATAAAGGCTATCTAACCGTTTGGCCATGATACCCTCAAGACCTACCTTTTTAACTACCTCACTAAATTCAATGCCTGAACCATAAACATACTGTGACACAATTAAATTGGGACCCTGCTCTACCGTTTTTTCCAAGGCTATTTTTCTTTGCGCCAAAGGTAGCTGCATCATGCTAGCACCGTCTTGATACAAAATATCAAAGGCTATAAAGGTCGCCGGCATTACTCTGGCAAGTCTTTTTACTTTTAGCGAATCAGCTATTTTACCCCGGGATTGCAACTTACTAAAGGAAGGTTTTCCTTCATCTAAGACAACTATTTCACCGTCAAGGATTACTGGTTTGTTGCTTACCTTTTGATGAAACTTCTGCAATTCTGGAAATCTTTCTGTCAGATCCATAAGGTTACGTGATAGAATTGTAGTTTCTTCTTCCAGGTACACCAGTCCCCTATAACCATCCCATTTTATTTCATATAAAAAGTCATCACTATTAAAGGGTTCTGCTGATACGGCTAACATGGGCTTAATCTTTGGCAACACTTTACGCATGATTTCGCTTCCTTTTATGAAGCAGTGGCTTTTTTGGCCCTGCTGGCTTTTTTCTTAACGGTATCCTTTGGCTTGTTATGATCCCTTTCTTTTTGGGTCAGATCGATACTGGCCTTTAAAGCCGACATTAGATCCACAACCTTTTCAGTTTGTGCAGTGGGTACTGTTTCCACTTCTTCGCCGGCGATCTTTGCTTGGATTACTTCTAAGAGCTGTTGCCGATAATCATCGGTGTATTTTTCTGGTTGGAAGGCTGCTGACAAATTATTAATTAAACTTACCGCCATTTTCAATTCATTGTCATGGACTTCTACTTTATAATCCAATTCAGAGATACCCTGTGGTTTTCTAACCTCGTCGGGATAAAACATGGTGCTTATACTAAGAATTCCTTCGGCGACCCGGATGGCAGCCAGTGATTCCTTATTACGAATAACCACTTTGGCAATGGCTACCTTACCTGTTTCCTGCATGGATTTTTTTAGTAGTTCAAAGACCTTTTGGCCTCCCTCCCCCGGTGCCAGGTAATAGCCCTTTTCAAAATACAATGGATCAATGTCGGTTAAATCTACAAAATCAACGATATTAATACTGCGACTGCCCTCCACCGGTAAACTCTCAAAATCCTCATCCTTCATCACTACATATTTTCCCTTTTCGTACTCATAGCCCCTGACGATTTCCTCATTATTAATTTCCGTATCGCAATAGGGGCAATATCTGCGATATTGTACGGGCGTTTTGCATTTTTCATGTAAATAATTAAATTTAACATTTTTCTTTTCTGTGGCAGCATACATTTTAACCGGGACATAGACTAAACCAAAACTAATCGCACCTTTCCAAAGGGGTCTCATCATTCATCCTCCTGCTTTTTTTCTTAGTATGTCCCCCTCGCTAGCAAAAAGTCTCCTATACCAACCATAAATACATGAACCAGCAGAAAAATCCGCTTCCCTTATGTATGGGCAGCGGATTTTTTATTTCATAGAAATTTTCGATTGCCCTTTTCCCCGTCAAAGGAAAATAAAGCCGGTTTATTATCGATTTTGGTTTCCAGGTGAACGGGTCGGTTCCAAAGATTATAAACATGAATGAGTGTCTTTTCCAGATATTTAATATCAAGTTCCCTGTTTTCAAAGATATTTTTTAAGTATAACTCTCCCCGCAGGTCATAATCCCCATCTTCCACCATAATCACAGGAATACCGCAATTGGTCATACTGCTTACCAGATGGTCCCTGACCTTCTCCCAATTTTTCTCTACGATCTTCCAATCATGCCCAATTTTTCTGTAAAGGTATAAATCCAGTTCCTCCACAAGTTCCTTTGTCAGGTAATTTCTCAGAAAGGATGCATCATTATCGATTTCCCTGATTTCAAATATTTTCTCTCTGCCAGCACCCGCCCCATATTCTTGATCCCATCTTTTTTCTATATCCTCAAACATTTTTAGACCAAGGTAATAGGGGTTGATGCTATTGCGGGAGGGCAGGATAACACCCGCGTTCATCTTGGCAAACTCAATCACTTCTGCTTCATCTAAGTCCATTTCTCTCATAATTCTCAGATGCCAATAGGTGGCCCAGCCTTCATTCATAATCTTAGTTTGCATTTGGGGCCAAAAATAGATCATTTCATCCCTTAGGGTTGATAAAATATCCAACTGCCATTCTTCCAAACCCTTGGCATTTTCCATAATGAATAAAAGCAGATCTTTTTCTGGTTGCTGTGGCAGGGTTTTTTTCTTTCTGGCACAGTTTCCTGGACAATTACAGCTAGGGGCTGACTTTTCTAGGTTCCATAGGTCATCATAGGGAGTTCCCTTATCGTTACCGGAGCAGCATACTTTTTCCTTTTTCTCTTGGTCCCTAGGATCCTTTTGCTTAATCATCCTGTGGGGTTCAATATGCTCCTGAACGGACATAACCGTGTCAATAAAGGACTCCACCCTTTGTTGGCCGTGAATTAATTCATACTGGCGAATTCTTTCTGCTGCCACGGCCATCGATTCAATAATGTCTTTAGGATTGGTAGCGCTAAAATAAACATTGTTTTTAAAAAAATCACAATGGGCCAACACATGGGCTGAGACCATCTTATTTTGAATAATTGTATTGCCCTCTAATAGGAAGGCATAGCAGGGGTCTGAATTTATAACCATTTCATATATTCTGCTTAAGTTATAATCGTATTGCGTTTTCATACGGTGATAGTTTTTGCCGAAACTCCAGTGGGTATAGCGAGTTGGCATACCATAGGCACCAAAGGTATAAATGATATCACCGGGACATATTTCAAAACGCATGGGGTAAAAATCCAGATTAAATCCCCTGGCAATTTCAATCATTTTCGGGATAGCTTCTTCCAGTTGTCGTATTTCTTCTGTGATTTGATCTCTCATTGAGTTTACCCTCCCTCTTGGTCGGGTTTTTTAAAGAACGCTTTCAAAGCAGGATATACCCCTGATTTATCTCGAATCGTTACACTGAGAAAGCGGGAATGGTTTAGCTTTTTAAAGAATGAATTTAAGGTGCTGGTATAGTAGTAGGGTCCTTCTATTTCCCCATAACCCACCAGACTGCACTTACTCAATAACTGATCGATTAATTGAATACATTTTTCATTATCACTGGTCAGGTTATCACCGTCCGAGAAATGAAAAGCATATATATTGTAATCATCCTTTGGGTATCGGGCATTAATTAAATCCAGGGCAAGCTGATAAACGGATGAACAACGGGTTCCCCCACTTTCTCCCTTGGTAAAGAACTCTTCTTCACTGACCTCTTTGGCCTCGGTATGGTGTGCCAGAAATACGATTTCGACATTTTGGTATTTGGTCCTGAGAAAACGAACCATCCAGAAAAAAAAGCTCCTGGCAATATACTTTTCAAAGGGTCCCATGGAACCGGAAGTATCCATCATGGCTAGGACCACGGCACTGGATTCAAATTTAGGTACAACCTCCCAGGTTTTATACCTTAGATCCTCCGGGGTGATACCATGAATACCCGGTTTACCCTTTAATGCATTCCGCTTCAAAACTTCCAGTATGGTTCTTTTACGGTCAACATTGCTTTGAATCCCAATCTTACGAACATCCCGAAATTCTACGGACTCGGAAGCTAACTTTTTATTCTTTTTTTCTTCTAAATTGGGCAGGCTCAAATCCTCAAAGACAATTTGCTCTATTTCATCGATGGTAACATCTGCCTCATAATAGTCATGACCGGGATCTTCACCCGCTCCGGGGCCTTTGCCCGGGGCCTGTTGCCCAGGATCGCTGCCCAATATATCGCCAACCTTACTTTTTCCGTCCCCCTGCCCCGTATGTTTCTGTTTTCTAAAATCATAACGAAAGCGATATTGTTCCAGCGAACGAATAGGTACCTTAACCACTCTCTGGCCATCGGACAAAATAATACTTTCTTCACTAACAATATCTGCCAGGTTCTTTTTGATTGCTTCACGTACCTTTTCACGGTGACGGTGTTGGTCAACCTCACCTTTACGGTGAAGTGACCAATCCTCCCTCGATATTATAAAACTATATGTCACTGCTATCACTCCTAGCGGCTTAACAAGCTACCTACATATTTTAGAAGCTCATTGGCACAAACAGGGCAATATCCATGTTCAGCAATTAATCTGGCACTTACTTCGTTGATTCTTTTTAGCTGCTCTCCATCCGGGGTTTTGCTCGATGTCGTAATTTTTACAATATCCTTTAAGTCCGCGAAAAGCTTTTTCTCAATGGCTTCTCTTAATCTTTCATGGCTGTTGTAATTGAACCTTCTATTTTTCCTGGCGTAGCTAGACAAACGAATTAAGATTTCTTCTCGGAAGGCCTTTTTGGCATTTTCTGATATGCCAATTTGTTCCTCAACAGACCGCATTAGTTTCTCATCGGGATCCATTTCCTCATCGGTAATTGGGTCTTTGATTTTAACACCATTACAGAAGGCTTCTACATTATCCAAGTAGTTATTAAACAATACCTTGGCAGATTCTTCGAAGGAATAAACAAAGGCCTTTTGTACTTCTTTTTTAGCCATTTCATCGTACTCTTTACGAGCAATCGAAATGAAGTTGAGCAGTCTTTCTTTTTCCTCTTGGGTTATAGAAGGATGCTGGTCAAGACCATCCTTGATTGCCCTTAATACATCCAGGGGATTGATACATTGGGTATTGGTTCGAATAAGGGCAGAGGACAAGCGGTTTATTACATAACGTGGATCAACCCCGCTCATTCCCTCATCAATTGCTTCATTTTGAAGCTCTTTTAAATCCTTTTGTTTGAAACCCTCCACGTCTTCTCCGTCATAAAGCTTCATTTTCTTTACAATATCCATGCCCTGTTTTTTCGATTCCTTTAATCTGGACAAAACGGAGAAAACGCTGGCAACCTTTAAGGCATGAGGGGCTATATGAATAGCACTTAAATCGCTTTGTTTGATTAACTTTTCATATATTTTCACTTCATCCGTGACCTTTAAATTGTAAGGTATTTTCATGACAATAATACGTGACTGAAGTGCCTCATTTTTCTTATTGCTAATAAATGTGCGATATTCATTTTCGTTGGTATGAGCAATGATCATTTCATCCGCATAAATCAAGGCAAATCTGCCGGCCTTGAAATTGCCTTCCTGGGATAGGGACAACAGGTTCCAAAGGAATTTTTCGTCGCATTTAAGCATTTCCTGGAACTCCATCAGACCACGGTTGGATATATTTAATTCACCGTCAAAACGGTAGGCCCTGGGATCAGACTCAGATCCATATTCAGCAATGGTTGAAAAATCGATACTGCCGGTCAAGTCGGCAATATCCTGGGATTTGGGATCTGAAGGGGTGAAGGTACCAATTCCTGTACGGTTATCCTCTGAGAGGAAAACTCTTTCCACCTGGACATTTTCTATTTTACCGCCATACTCAGTTTCCAGCATCATACGGCAAGATGGACAAAGCTCACCCTCAATATAAACGCCATATTCCTTCGAAAACTCTTCCCTTAGTTCCTTGGGAATTAGATGCAGGGGTTCCTCATGCATCGGACAATCTTTAATGCCGTAGAGGGCACCCTTTTCCGTTCGACTGAATTGTTCCAGTCCACTTTTAAGCATGGCAACCAAGGTAGACTTACCACCGCTTACCGGACCCATTAACAAAAGAATTCTCTTGCGAACATCAAGACGACGGGCTGCCGGATGAAAGTATTCTTCCACTAATTTTTCCAGTGGTTTATCCAGGCCAAATATTTCCTTCGAAAAGAATTTATATTCCTTACTGCTTTCTTTCTCATTGACCCCAGCTTCTTTAATCATATTGTAGATCCTAGCATGGGCCAATTGAGTTATATAGGGCTTTTCCTTGACTATTTTTAGATAATCGTGAAAAGAACCCTGCCAAGCTAGACTATTTTCTAATGATCGGTAATCTTCCAAACGCTTAAGAAAATCCACCCCTTTTATCACTCCTTTGCACTAGAAATCGGTTAGACAAAACTTACTATAAAATTTATATGCCGACCGTGATATAAAAAGACGGTTTGTACTAAAAGTAACTTTTTTGTTATCTTTTTGTACAAGTAGCTGGATATACAAATTTTGTTGTAAATTTTGTCTATTCTATTCTCTTATATATAAAAAGTTACCAACATTTTATAGGGTAGATCCAATTTTCTGAAAACAAAAAAAGACTTAGCAATATAATGTGGGGAACAAAACAGGAGTCGTTCCCAATTTAAATGAAAAAGGAAGTGTCGCTGGCCTACTAAAAGTAGCTTTGCGATACTCCCTTTGGTTGCAATAAAAATGAGTCAGGTGACTCTCCTGACTCATCAAGACTAGTGATGGTACTTTTTTTCTTCTTCAACTTTTTCCGGATCAAGTTTCGTAATGATTAAATTTTTGTCTTCCATTAATGATTTATCAATATTTAAATTAGGTACCAAGCGGTAACAAACTTCTTCTCCCTCAATCCAAGTTAAAAGGTATTGCATGCAACCACCCCCGTAAGAGTATTTTGTATACAGTATTAGCTCTTGTGATTATTCTAACAAATTGTAAGCCAACTGACAATACCTTTTTCAATTATTTATTATTTAATGTGCCTGTCTACCATCACTTTAACTGCCAGATCCTCAAAATGATCTTCCAATGGCAATAAATCTTGTTTTATGCCCCGTCGCTCTAAAGAAAGCTTAATGAATCGATCCGTTAGTTTACTATTTTTAGGTAAAAGTGGCCCATGTAAATAGGAACCAAAAACGTTTTTATACCGGACCCCTTCTAAACCGTCCTGACCATTATTGCCATAGCCGGTAATTATTTTACCCAGGGGTTCCATATTGCCGATAAAGGTTTGACCCGAATGATTTTCAAAACCTACCACCTTGATGGTTTCAGATCCAATTTTCATGTCTATGATAACATTACCAATCAGTCTTACATTGCCGGCCTTTGTATAATGATCTAAAATACCTAAGCCGGGAATCCTTTGACCATCGGTGGTAAGGTAATATTGGCCCAGCATTTGATATCCCCCACAGATGGCCAATACCACCAGTCCTTGGTTAATGGCTTCGATCAGGGAATCTTTTCTTGCCAGAAGATCCGCAGCCATTAAATTCTGCTCTCTGTCCGATCCCCCGCCAAGAAATAAAAAGTCAATATCATGGAAATTCACCGGTTCCCCAACATTCACTTCAACAAGTTCCACCGGTATTTGCCGCCAGCGACAACGTTGTAAAAAAGCAATTACATTACCCTTATCCCCATACAGATTTAATAAATCAGGATACAGATGGCAAACCTTTAACATGGGTTTCCTCCTTTTCTGCCAACTCTAGTAATATCTTCTGTGCTGGCCAAAGGGCAGTATAGGTTGAAAAAAGATAGGTACTTTCTCCGGGACCCTCTAAGGTTTTTTGAATGGCCGCTGTCATGTCCCCGTCAATTGTTATTTTATCAGTAGGTACACCTGCATATTTAAGGCGTAGGGCCATTTCCTCCCCTCGTAAGCCTGAACAGGTAAAGGTTTCAATACTAGCCTGGGCCTCGGCTAAGTGTTCAAAATCCACATCCCAGAGCCATGAGATATCCCTGCCATCCGCGTCATTATCATTGATGGCCATCCATACGTTTTTTGAACCCGGTATACTGAGCAGGGTAGAAATTCCCTCATTAAATCCAGTTGGGTTTTTAACTAGATTTAATAGGGCTGTTTTCCCATGGTAGTAAAAGGTTTCCATCCTTCCTACGGCCGGTTTATACTTGAGCAGCCCCTGTTGAATCTGTTCAACGGATATTCCTACTAGATAACCTACCGAGAAGGCAGCCAGGGCATTATACAGGTTATAAAAACCCTGGGTATTAATCGTTAAGGCAGCTTCCCCTTGGGGATAGCGGACCCTGCATTCTAATGAAGTTCCCAGGTTGTGAATAGCCCTGGCCTCAACTTCAGGTTCTTTACGTTTAAAGCCACATTCTGTACAGCTATAGGACCCTAATTGGCTATACTGAAAAGAATCATAATGCAGTTCATTGCCACAATGGGGACAAAATTTTGACTCTCTGGTTTGCTTGGTCTCATTTTCTGAACGCTGGTTGGGTACTAACCCATAAAAACTGGCGATATGACCCGTTACCTGCTGCATTTGAGCCACCAGTGGGTCATCTGTATTTAATACTAAATGCACCTTTGCTAAAGTTTTTAAGGCTTCCCTAACCAACTTAACAGTGGTGTCTAGTTCACCATAACGATCTAATTGGTCACGAAAAAAATTATTGACCACTACATAATGGGGTTTTACCTCCTGCACCACCTTGGGAAAAGATGCTTCATCTACTTCCAGCAAGGCAAAATCACAATCAATTTTGCCTAGTAAATTTGCCTGTTTGATAAAGGCTGCGGTTACCCCAGTAATTAAATTGGCACCTTCCTGGTTGATAACTACTTTGTAGCCGCCGGTTTCGATAACATTGGCAATCATATTATTGGTTGTTGTCTTGCCATTGGTGCCAGTAACCATTATTACACCTTTACGGGCTTGTCTTGCTAGATCCGCTAAGGTACCCTGATAGATCTTTCTGGCCACCACCCCTGGTAACGAAGATCCTTTCCAGCCAAACTTTCGGCTCGCAAAGGCGGCCAACTTTGCCAGCCAAACCGCCAGGATTAGTCTAATATTCATCTACAACCCACCATTATCATAAATTCTGATTAACAACGATTATTATATCCTGCTTCCTTTTAATTGGCAATTATTCCTACCAGGTAAATAGATATCTCTACTAAACAGGCGTCAACAAATTATTCTTTTTCTCTTAGACATTGTGGTAAGATAGGATAAAGGCCTTGAGCTGTGTGCCATGGCCCATGGCACACAGCCTATAAAAAGAGGTGATTCAATGTCCACTACCGGCTTAATTATTGCGTGTATCTTTTTCATTGCCGGCATGGCTGGGATTATTCTGCCCATCCTGCCTGGTGCTCCTTTGTTGCTTATCGGAATGTTGATCTATGGTTTTTTTGAACATTTCACTCACTTAACCTGGTCCTTTTTTGCTGGACAGTTAATCCTGGTAGCCTTTATTTTTGCCATTGATTATTTATCAAATATTTGGGGTGTCAAGAAATATGGCGGCTCCAAAACCGCTGTCCGTGGTTCTCTAATCGGGATGTTTGCAGGACTTTTACTTCTGGGTCCCCTGGGTATCATCCTTGGACCCTTGCTGGGTGCTGTTATCGGAGAATTATTGGCTAAACGCAGTTTTGATCAGGCTATAAAATCTGGTTTTGGTACCTTGTTAGGATTTTTAGGAGGGGCCCTGATCAAGCTATTTATACAAATTTTAATGATTGTTTGGTTCTTTAGTGTTATTCAATAAATTCGACAGAGGCAAAAATGAAGTATCCCGAGGACTTGAGAAAGAAAGAGTTGATCACAATGGATAAAAATAAAATTTATTTACTGGGAGCAGTTATTTTGTCAATTTCCATATTTGCTAGTTCAATCATAATAAGTACTTCATTCAATCATCTATCCGCTAGCATAAAATCTTTTGAACATATTCTGTTAAATCAAAAAGAAGAAAAAAATATCATGACACTTGATGAAGCAGCCGATTATCTCCATATCAGCACGGAAACTTTAAAATATATGTCGAATGAAATCTCTGGCCTACAAATACCCTATTTAAAAGTAAATGACCAATATATTTTTACCAAACAAGGTCTAGATAAATGGCTGGAATCAAACCATTGGGATCTAGATTATTAATCATAAAAAGGGCTGTAACACAGAACCACTAACCGTTTTTTGTGTAACAGCCCCTTTTTTATTCTGCAGTTTCTGTTTGGGTTATTTCCTTAAAGGGTACTGGGGTTCCTATTTCAGTGTCGCTGGCTAAGACCCAGATACCATCTATATTTCGCTCAAACCCTAACTCATCCTGGGCACAAATCATACCATTGCTTAAAACTCCCCTGAGTTTCCCTTTCTTAATTTTTCTGCCTCCGGGAAGTTTAGCCCCATGCAAAGCCACTGGTACCTTGAGTCCGGATTCTACATTCTTTGCCCCACAAACGACTTGTAGTGGTTCCTCTTGACCAACATTTACAGTACATACTGTTAGTTTTTCGGCATCAGGATGTTTTTCCGTGGCGATTATTTCCCCTACAATAACCTTTTCGCTGGTTAATAATTCTTCTGCTATTATTTCTTCCGTCATTTCATACTTCCCCCAATCTTTTTACTCGCTCTAGCTTTTTATTATATCTTGTCTCAATGCATATTGAAAAGTTTACCCTCCCAAAAACAAGAAAGTCAAATGAAAAAAGTCCACAATAAGTGGACTTTTTAAAGGTTGTGTGTAGGCAAGAGTTAAACCGCAACGGATGCAGTTAATAACCCCCACCGTTATTGTATTCATTATACTCCAAAGATTTTAAAGGTCAAGGGATTTGCATTATTTTCTTATAGTTCTTTTTTTCACAGGTACTTTCCCGTTTCCTTCGTTTTTCATTATGGTCTTAATTGAACCGCCTTTTCCTCCCTCAATACCTCTCGAATATCTCTTTCCCTTTCTAACCATAACGGCCGACACATTTGTTCGATTCTGGAGACCGTCCGCTCGCCAATTAAGCTTGTTAAATCCCCAGCTAAAAATAAGTTGGTGGTAATGATTGTCGGCAGTTCATGATTCACTCGGTAATTTATAATATTATAAAGCTTATTTTTCGTCCAGTCTGTATAATTATGGGCACCCAAATCGTCCATGACCAACAACGGAACCCCACAGGCAGCTTCCACCAGGCTATATTCCGTATAATCACCCGTATTGCTATAAGTGGCTTTGATTTTTTCCAACAAATCTGGAACAATAACAAACAAAACTTCCTTATCTGAATTGCGCAGCACGTGATTTACGATACAACAGGCTAGAAATGTTTTACCCGAACCAACAGGACCTTGTAGCAATAATCCTTCATAGGCATTTCCCTTGACAAAATCCCTCGCAAATTCCTGGGCATATTGATAGGTTTTTTGGGCAATTTCTAAATAGGTTCGTTTTGATAGGGGTTCCTTGATATTATTAGAATAATAACTAAATTGAAAGTTGTTAAAAGAATGCTTAAGCATAGACTTTGGTATTTGGCAATTTTTAAACTTTTTTTCCAATGCTTTGCGTTTCACACACTGACAAGGGACAGCCAATTCACCCTCCATATAGATGCCCCGATCCTGGCACCTATTGCATTCAAACTTAGTCCTTTGTTCAATAATAATATTTGACTTTTGTTTTCTCATTAAATCTTTTACTATTTTTTCGGGGTTAAAGTAATCCATTCTTCGCCCTCCAATTAGGAGTTAAATATTTTTACCCAATTAGCTGAATTTCGACCCTTGTTGGGTATAAATGGTTTTCAAACCTTTACGATCAGTCTATAATAAATCATAGCATAATAATAAGGAGTAGAAAATGCTTGCATCTTGGGTTTGGATTATCGCTACCTTTTTTTTCTTGCTTGGCATTAAAAAATATTGCCCAGCCAAAAGGACCTTACCATCCCTCTTGATGGCATGGTCGACTGTGGTTTTCCTGGTTTCCTTCGTGATGTTTATTGACGGGATCGTTAATCAGTCTGATAGTTTTACCTGGGAACCAATGGTTTTGTCTTTTGGTATATTTCTTTTTTGCTTGCCGATGTATTTTAAATATCTAGAACTAAAGAATAAGCAGAAAAAGTCATCCAATAAGAAACCAAAGGCCAGCGCATGATAAATGGAGGTGTATTTTTGACTGATTTAAATGTTCAATTTGTGTGTCCTGATTGTGATCATTCTTTTTCCCTAAGTACCCAGGAAATATTGGAAAGTGATACCCTCTCCTGTCCTTCCTGTGGCTGTCCTTTATCGGAGGATGAACTAAAGCATTTGAAAATTGCTATTAACTATTCTCAAGAAAAAAATACACATTAAGTAAGGCCACTATTAGCCTTTAGCCGTTAGCCCATTGACGATAAGCGATTGACCTCGCGCGCCGTAAATGACACCAGCAAAGAATGAAATTTCATATCATCCAGAGCGACAGCGAAGGATCTTCAGTCTAAGCTTTCAATACTAGAAAGATCCTTTGCTGTCGCTCTGGATGACAAAGACTTATGCCAACCACGGTAGCCTGATTATTTTTCAGGATAACCAATGTCTAATATAAAGGAGGTTGAATGATGTCTTACTTAGTTGACAGTCATCTTCATGTTACAATGATGTCTTACCAGGGCTTACAGGCGATGGCTGAGGGTGGTATTAAAAAGGCAATTACTTGTGCCATTGTTTTAGGTGCCCAACATGCTGAAAGCTACTTTGACCATTTTCGTCAGATAACCGGCTTCTATAAGAAAAATGCGGATGGATTAGGTATTAAACTATATAGTACCATCGGTGTACACCCAGCCGGCATACCCCACGACTGGCCCAGGGTAATTGATGCTCTGCCTGACTTTTTAAAAATTGAAGGGGTTGTGGGTCTTGGTGAGGTTGGTATGAACCAAGGGTCTCAATTGGAAAGGGATGTGCTTAAGGCACAATTTGAGGTTGCCCGGGATCATAAGCTCCCAATAATTGTTCATACCCCCTTTGAAAATAGGCTGCCAATTACCGAATTGACACTAAACATAGCAGCCCAGGCAAACATTCCGCCACATTTATTAATAGTTGATCATGTAAACCTCGACATCCTCGATATGGTTAATCAATTTGGGGCGATGCCCGCCATTACCATCCGTCCCAGAAATGTAACCACCGAGGCTTTGTATGAAAATATGGAACAGTTCCAGCATGGTATGTTAAACTGTGATTTCAGTAACCTATTCCCCAATGATCCCACCGCTGTGATAAAAGCCTATCAGTACTTAAAATCACGTGGGGTAAGTGAAACAATTATAGAAAATATAACTTGTAAAAAGGCAGAAAAAACATTTAATATTTAGGCTCGGATGATTCTTGTTAACATTTTTTCTTGTAGGAAATGGTCTTGACCATTCCATTTTTGTCGCGTTGCGTTGAACGGAACAGTCAAGACCGCACCCTACTAGCCGCAAAAATAATTAAGGGCAGAAATGATTGTTACACCAATTGCCACCATTAGGCTAACATAGCTTACCCTCTTATTCTCAATGGCAGAAAGCCTTAGACTAATAAAATCATAGGCACGGCTTTCTTTATGTTTGATGATGCGAAGCATTTGATTGGATGATACCATGGAATTTGTTTGATCCGAAAATATTGTAACATTTTGATACTCAAACACTTCCTGTTCAAATTGCCGCAGGTCCTCTGATATTTCCATCAATTCCATTAGCTTATCTTCCCAACGTTTTTTCCAAAAAAAAACTCCTGTTTTATACAATTTAATACTGTCAAGAACTCGTTCTAAACTTTTTTCAAATTTTCTTGCCTCGTGAAATAATTCGCAGATCCAGATGTTGTCAATATCAATAGACATATGCTTGTGCCTTAAAAGAACATCTTTCATATCAGTATATTCAGCAATAAATTTATCTTCATCGAAGTTGTCCCAATTTATTCGATTGCCATCTGAACCTGATATTTTCTTAGCCCTTTCCAGCCCCTTAAGCAGTGCTTGACCTTTGTGATACAATAATTCACCTCCAGAGGAATATCCAAGGTAATTAAACCCTGCAGTCAAAATCTGCAGGGTTTAATTATAGAGCTTTCACTTAATGACCGGGGATAGCTGAAAATTACTCAGCCGTGGTGGATCAATGGCGGACTTATTTAGGCATAGTAATTCTCTTTTTCCTTAAATAATATTCCAATGTTACGATTTTATCTTACGTAATCAATTTATACCTTTATTATGCATAAAAATACCCCACAGGCCACATGGCTGCAGGGTATCGGAATTTGTTTTACATTAATTCTGTTGTTTTGGCGAAACAAATAGTCCCAATGCAGCCATTAACAGGGCTGGCATGACCCAACCTAGGCCCTGGTCATGCCAAGGTATCATAGCCATTAAATTTGTAATACCCTGAACTTCCGCGCCTATTTTCGTTGCTATCATTTCTACCAGACCAGTCAGCACCACTGCCGACGTGCCAATAATAGATGCAACATATACCATCCGATTGCCATTAAAAAGATTATGGCAAAGGGCTAGCATTACTAACACGATAATTATCGGATAAACTGTTACCAATAATGGGACAGATACTTCCAATATTTTGGCAAGACCCATATTTGCTAACAATAAACTTACCAGTACAGTAATGATACAAACACGATTATAACTTATCCTATCATTGCTTAAGCGGTTGAAAAAGTTACCGCAACAGGCCACTAATCCAATGGCAGTGGTTAAGCAGGCTAATGTCATGGCTATGGCAATAACCGTTCTACCAATGGAACCCAATAAGGTTGTGGTTAAAAAAGATAACATTTGGCCAGGATTGTCCCCGGCAAAGGAACTACCCGTTGTAGCACCAATATAAGCTAATCCCAAATAAATCGTCGATAACCCTGTAGCAGCAATTATGCCGGCCCAAATGGTAGTTTTTTCTATGACCTTTTTGTCTTTTATTCCCTTGGCTTGCAGTGCATTTACGATTACCATGCCAAAGATTACCGAGGCCAGTGCATCCATGGTATTATAACCTTCCAAGAATCCCTTGGAAAAGGGTGCTTCGAATTGTGCCACACCGATGGTACCCTGAGGAGCAATAATACCTTTAATGATAACGATTGCTAAAAATATTATCAAAAATGGTGTAAGTATTTTTCCAATATCATCAACTATTTTAGAACCACGTAAAACAAAAAGTAACACAACTGCAAAAAATATTAAGGATGTAATGGCTAGGCTTAAACCAGATGCCTTGCCGATAAAGGGAACCACTGCTACTTCATAAGTGGTAGCGGCGGTACGTGGAATAGCTAAGAGCGGTCCAATGGATAAAACGACAATCGTAGTAATTATTTTGCTAAAAAGCGGGTGAACTCTGTTGGCTAAATATTCCAAGTCTCCCCCTGCTTTCGCCACGGCCATAACCCCCATTAAGGGTAGTCCTACACCAGTAACAATAAAGCCAAACATAGCAGTCCACAAATGCTCCCCTGCCTGTTGTCCTAGAAAGGGAGGAAAAATAAGGTTTCCTGCACCAAAAAACATAGCCAGGAGTGCTAATCCTGTAAAAAACACTTCTTTCTTCGTTAATTGCATGATAAATCCCCTTCATTAGTGTTTATTGTACTGTATAATGTTCCGGTCACATGTACAGGTTGTTTTTTTCAACATATATTATTTAACTCCATTTTCTTTAGAGTGTCAAGGTGTCCGTGTTAAGTTAGTTTGATTGAGTAAAAAAATAACCTGTTTAATTATTAAACAATTTTACACCGGGAAACTTTGTAATATAATATAAATTGAAGGTGATTTTCATATGGATATCTTTACACTAATTGCAGAAAACAAAATAAAAGAATCAATTAATAGGGGAGATTTCAATGATCTACCCGGCAGTGGTAAACCGCTGCCCCTTGAAGATTTGTCCCATATACCCGAGGACCTCCGTGCTGGTTACCGTATTCTGAAAAATGCTGGTATTGTACCGGAGGAAATAGAAATTAAAAAGGAAATTGTTTCTCTAGAAAAACTTATTAGTTATTGTTATGACGAAAACGAAAAGAATCGTTTAACAAAAAAGCTCAATGAAAAAATACTTAGATTTAATATATTAATGGAAAAAAGAAGTGCAGCTTCCCCGGCCCTAAGTATGTATAAGGATCAGATTTTGGCTAAATTTCAAGGGTCTTAGAGATAAAATGGGCGTGTTGCCTGCTACTAAAGAAAGTAGTTTGGCAACACGCCCATTTTATCTCTTTATAACCTTTTGCAAGTCTTTATGCAATTTATGGTGCGACCGTAACGGAACGACACGGGGGTCGCTCCCTACATTTTGAAGGTTTTAATAATATCTGCCCTACTTACCATTCCGATGATTTTATCATTTTCAGTTATGGGGATTCTTTTTATATTGTGTTTAATCATTAAATTGGCCAGATCACTGACCTCCGTTTCCTTTGCAGCAGTTACTACCTTAGTGGTCATTATTTCAGAGGCCTTTAGGGCTGCCAGTTTTTTAAAATCTTCTTTATACTGTTCCATGCCGCCAAAATAAATAACCGCTCCTAGGATGCCAAAATACCTGGGAGTCCGGGGGTTCGCTTCTTTGTGCAGGAGATCCCCCTCTGTTACTATTCCGATCAGATTTTCTTCTTCATCAACCACTGGTACACCGGATATCTTTTCTTCTATTAATTTTTCGGCGATTTCCTTAATCGTAGTATCACCTTTCACAGTAATAACATTGGTACTCATAATGTCCTTGGCTTGCATAAATTCTACCTCCTCTATCGCTACTAGTATTCTATCCACATTTTTAAACTAAAAACATTTCAGCTCCGTAGTATTCGATCAAGACTCCGGTATTGAATCGCCTCAGCCAAATGATTCGCTGAAAGATGTTCACTTCCTGCTAAATCAGCAATGGTTCTGGCAACCTTTAAAATACGGTCATGGGATCTTGCGCTCAGGCCCATTCTTTTAAAGGCCTCTTGTAATAACTTTGCTCCGGCCGCATCCGTCTTGCAATACTTACGAACTTCCCTCGGTCCCATGGCGGCATTACAGGCGAGGGAGTTTTTATTAAACCTCTCCCTTTGTACCCACCTAGCCTTTTCTACCCTAGATTTGATGGCAGATGAGGATTCCCCAGGAGGTGCATTATTTAATTCTTCGTAGGATATCTTAGGTACTTCCAGGTGAATATCAATGCGATCCAATAAAGGTCCTGAAATTCTGTTAATGTATTTTTGGGCCTGATGTGGCGTGCAGGTGCATTCTTTTTCTTTGTCTAATTGATAACCGCAGGGACAAGGGTTAGCGGCACCAACCAGCATAATATTAGCTGGAAAGGTAAAGCTGGCAGCAACTCTGGAAACACTGACGCACCCGTCCTCCAGTGGTTGCCTAAGTGCCTCTAAGCTGTCTTTATGAAATTCCGGAATTTCATCCATAAAGAGTATACCATAGTGAGCGAGACTTATTTCACCCGGTTTGGGAATTCTTCCGCCACCCACCAGACTTGCAGTTGAACTGGTGTGATGAGGTGATCGAAAGGGCCGTTGACGGATTAAAGGGTTTTTAGCAGGCAATTGACCGGCTAAGCTATAAATCTTAGTTACCTCCAGGGATTCTTCAAAGCTAAGCTCCGGCAATATGGAAGGTAATCTTCTGGCTAACATGGTCTTCCCACAACCCGGACTACCTAGCATAAGGATATTATGCCCTCCGGCTGCAGCAATTTCCATTGCACGTTTGGCGGCTAATTGGCCACGTACATCTACAAAATCTAACCCTTCTCCATCAGAATGGGCCGTAGTAAACTCTTCCAATGAAAAAGGTATTAGTTCAGTTTCCCCCCTTAGTGCCCCTGAGAGTTCGACTAGATTTGTTAAACCAAATACTTCAACATCCCTAACCAATGCCGCCTCTGCCGCATTGTCCAGCGGCACAATAACCTTTTTTATTCCTAGGTCCCTGGCTGCCATGACCAATGGCAATACCCCATGGACACCCCGCAGGGAGCCATCCAAGGACAGTTCACCAATAAACAACATTTCATTCGTCCGTTCGGGATTAACTTGACCAGTGGCTGCTAAAATGCCCACAGCAATCGGCAAATCATAAACTGGCCCTTCCTTACGCAGATCCGCAGGGGCTAAATTTACGGTTATTCTCTGAATGGGGTAATCCATAAAGGAGTTTTTAATAGCAGAGCGAACTCTGTCCTTAGACTCCCGAACGGCAATATCGGGGAGGCCAACAATATCCCAGCCAGGTAAACCATGCGTAACATCTACCTCCACCCGAACCCTTTGACCATCTAAACCAAGTAAAGCTACACTATCAATAATTGCTAGCACGTAATTTCCCCCATCTAAACTTCCCCACTTCTTTTTAGATCTAGTTCACCATAATTAATAAGTTTCCTTTAAATTTAGGCAATATTTCGAATTAGTTAAATGTTATAATTAAAATAAAATCTTTAATGAGGTGATCAATAAGTGCAGGACGAGCTTGTGGTAATTTGGACCAGTGGGGATCGGGATGTGGCAATAAGGATGGTGTTCATGTATTCCACTAATTCTATGCTTAGGGGTTGGTGGGAGAAAATTACTTTAATGGTCTGGGGGGCATCTTCTAAGTTATTAACCGAGGACAAGGAACTACAAGACCATATAAAACGAATGCAGGAATTAGGTGTCAATGTAATTGCCTGTAAGTCTTGTTCTGACTCTTACGGTATTACTGAAGCGTTACAGGCACTGGGAGTAGATGTCAAATATACCGGTCAGATATTAACTGATTACATAAAAAACGGCAATAAGGTAATTACATTTTAGATTTTGCCTTTGTTTACAATTATTTTGCATGCCTAATGTTGTTAGGTGGATTGCCATTAAAATATCTTGATTTACATGAAGGGACGGAAAGTCTCTTTTTCTTTTAAATGAAATGGTTTATATACCATCATCTTCTTCGGGTTTATTTTTTAAAAATAGAAAAAATAATTGCAAGGAGGTGTAGTTATGTTTAATGACTATCATAGAAACCATGGACCCGGCTTAATGTTTATGACCTTAGCCTCGATAGCGATGACCCTTCCCTTCTTGTGTTATATGAGAAGAATGTCCCACTCCTTGGAAAAAATCTCGGACAAAAATTATTCCTAAACCTACCGCCCCTTTGGGGCGGTCCTTTTTATCTTAAGGGTGATTTGTTTCAATTTTGTTTATAATTTGTCAAGGAAAAGTAACGCTATTGGTGGAAATAAAAAGAATTGGCCCTCATATAATAATTTTATGAAAGGATGTCTCAACTGCTATATCAGGATCGAATAATTAAGCTTGTGGAATCAATTAAAACGGCGGGTAAGGTTCTGGCACTAACTGGTGCCGGTATCAGCACAGAAAGTGGTATCCCCGATTTTCGTAGCAAAGATACTGGTTTATGGCATCGCTATGACCCGCAGGAAGTAGCTAGCATCAAAGCACTAAAAAAAGACCCCAAATCCTTTTATGCTCTAAATTTTCAATGGTGGGATACATGCCTTCGAGCCAGGCCCAATAAAGCCCATCTGGCTTTGGCAAAGCTTGAAGCGATGGGTTGGCTTTTGGGTACCATAACCCAGAATATTGATGGACTGCATCAACAGGCAGGGTCGCAAAGGGTTTGGGAAGTACATGGCCATTTAAGAGCATGTTACTGCTTAGTATGCCAACATGATTATGGCCTAGAACAGCTTCGCCATCATTTTCATTGCCCAAATTGTGGTGGCTTGCTGCGTCCTCAGGTTGTGTTGTTTGGGGATAGGATGTCAGAGGATTACTTTATAGCAGAAAAGGTTATGTCAGGTTGTCAGTTGTTATTAGTAATTGGCAGCAGCTTACAAGTGCAGCCGGTTGCTTCGTTACCCTATTTGTCCCGGGGTATTGTGATTATTAATAAAGAGCCCACTGCCTGGGATGAACAGGCCCAATTAATCTTTCGTGAACCAGCCAGTAAAGTACTCCGGGACCTTGTTAGCAGCATGGAGAAAAGTACGGGGCCTTATTATTAGCCGTCAGCTTCGCTGCCACCCACCTCTATCAGGGAGCGGATGACGGTTGTTATCGACTAAGTAATATGTTAACATAAGCAAAAACAAGTGCAGGGGTGAAAGATTTTGGATGATAAGCGTCCTAGTATTTCGAAATCACTGCGAACAACTGGCATAGTATTTATTATCATTAGCTTTTTTGTAGAGCAAAAAGTGGAGTTTGGCTTGCTAGGTATTGGCTTCTTTGTACTTGGTACGATGCAATTTAAGTGGCCAAAGAAATAAAAATACAAATAAGGAGGAATTCATTAATGGGTGGCGGACCTAATTTAACCTATCACCGTTCTGACACGCCCCGTCCCTGTTATGTTGAGATTCAATTTGGTACCCGTGGTACTGCCTGCCTACGTTTTGGGTGCACACCAGCCTGTGTGGCTTGTGCTTATTCCCGTCCTAAAAACACACCGTCCTGTTATGAGAGCCTGCCTGGCTTCCCCGAGGACTGTATTTCGCGCTACTTTATTCCGGAATGCAAGAGCTTTTGCAAATATGCTCAGTCTGGTTAGTTAGATGGAAAGTTGGCTAGTTGGACAGTTGGAAAGGCATTAAAAGGCGTTTTTGATGTGGTTTATTTTTTCAAGTTGACCCTCTTTGTTGAAATAAACTGCCATAATATCAAAGCGGCAAGGTACTCTGGTAAACTCAGGTCTGGTCATTAAAAAATAATTGGCCAATGTTCTGAGTTTGTTTTTCTTGGTGTAGTTTATGCTTTCTTCGGGTAGACCAAAATTCTTGCCCGACCGGGAGCGAACCTCTATAAATACCAACACGCCTGGTGAGTCTTTGGCAACAATGTCCAGTTCCCCTAATTTACAACGGTAATTTCTTTCCAGCAAACGGTAACCCATTTTCTGAAGATATTTACAGGCCTCCTCTTCCCCTCTTTTTCCCAGGGCTTTTCTCTGAAAGGTCATATTCCCCCTCCTTCCATGACGCCTCGTGACTTGTACTAAGTTTCTTGATTCCAGCTAAATTTTCCTCCGTAAATTAGCCATTCGTCTTTTGGCTTTTAGCCTTGCTGTCTTCGCTAAAAAAAATCCCCACATAGACAATGATCTACATGGGGAGGAGAAGTTATGAAAACGGGGGTCACGTTTTATCTTATTAAAAAGGATTGGGCAGCCGTATTTGCCATTTCAGACAATGGGCCGGGATAAATGCCTAAAAGAATGGTAGCCACCATGGTGATCACCAAGGTTATGGCGGTGGCTCCTCCCAATCGGATGGGTGAGGCATCCTTCGGTTCATCCCTAAATATTACGAGTATCACCCTCAAGTAGTAATAGACGGAAATCATACTCATGATTAAGCCTAAAAAGACTAACCACAGATGATCTTGAACCACCGTTTGGAAAAGATAGAACTTTCCTACAAAACCTGCCAATGGCGGAATACCTGCCATTGATAAAAGAGAAACCAACATGACACTGGCTGCCAGCGGAGCCCTTTGAATCAGTCCGGCATAATCTGCGATTTCATCACTGCCGGTTTGGTTGCTAACCGCTGCCACCACGGTAAAGGCCCCTATGGTTGCAAAGACATAGAGAAAGGCATAAAACATAACACCTTTAATGCCGGCCTCTGAAACAGCAACTAAACCAACCATGATATAGCCTGCCTGAGCAACGCTGGAATAAGCAAGCATCCTTTTAATGTTTGTTTGGGGTATCGCCACCAGGTTGCCAATGACCATACTTAAAGCAGCCAAAACTGCAATCAGCCCAACCCAGTGTTCCTGGATCACACCAAAACCGCCAATAAACAGCCGAACGAAAACGGCAAAGGAGGCTGCCTTGGAAGCTACGGCCAGGAAAGAGGTTACGGGTGTAGGTGCTCCTTCGTAAACATCCGGCGACCACATGTGAAAGGGCACCGCTGATATTTTAAATCCTAAACCAGCCACCAGCATAACCAATCCTACGATTAACAGCGGGGAGTCTACCCCTGCGGCAACTTTACTGGCAACTTCTCCAATCAGGATGGTTCCTGTGGTACCATATACCAGACTTAGACCATAAAGCAACACGGCCGTTGACATGCCAGCCAATAACAGATACTTCATGCCAGCCTCTAAAGATTTGGCCTCTGTGGAGCGAAAAGCCGCCAGAATAACAAAGGAAATGGTCATCAGTTCAAGTCCCATATACAGGGTAATAAAATCACCGGCTGAAATCATTACCATCATACCAAGGGTGGTAAACATAATGGTTGAGTAATATTCAAAGTGATTTTTTACCTGCTGGTCGACATATTTGTACGAACCGAATACAACCAGTATCGCCGAGGTTAGGCATAGGATCTTAAAGAACATGGCATAACGATCCACAATATACATGCCATTTAACATGACTCCCTGGTTAGACCAGTTAGCCACGGTAACACCCAGTACCAGGATTAGTCCCATTAGAGCAATGCTCCCCAATCCCTTTCTTGATTGGGAAGGAACAAGCAACCCCAAAACAAAGGTTAGTAATCCTACTCCAAACAAGGCAAGCTCAGGCATTAGCAACGAAAAATTAAGTTCCATTTATTATCTCCCCCCTAACTGCAGGGCTTCGTTGATATGCGCTAGAATGGGCGCTACCCCGCTATTCACCATGTCAAACAGCAGTGAGGGAAGAATACCTCCGATAACTAGAACCCCGCCCAGGACAACCAGTGGCACCAGTTCCGGTCCTCGAATATCCTTAATGTCTTTGTATTCTTCTCTGGCAGGTCCAAAGAGGGTGTTGGCACCGGCCCGCAATACATACAAAGCGGTAATAATAATCCCGGCAATGGCGAGAACTGCCAATATACCATAGACCTTAAAGGATTCCACAAAAATAGTAAACTCTGGTATAAAACTGACTAAACCTGGCAGGCCCAGAGACGCCATGGCCGCCATCATAAAACCAACGGACAAGCGAGGCGCGTAATGGGATATTCCTCCGAGATCCGGAATCCAACGAGTATGGGTCTTCTCATAAATAAAGCCAATCATGGAGAAGAATAATGCTGCCATAACACCGTGGGCAAACATGTTTGCCACAGCCCCATTGACCCCTACAACGCCCAGGGTAGCTACCCCCAGCAATACATAGCCCATGTGGGACACAGAAGAATAACCAACAACATATTTAAGATCCTTTTGGGCCAAGGCTCCCATGGCCGCATAGGCCACACCGATCACACCCAAAACAGCAATATAAGGGGCCCAAAATTTTGCTCCTAGGGGCAGTACAAACACCGCAAAGCGAATCAGACCGTAGCCCCCAATTTTCTTTAAAACCCCTGCGTGAATCATGGATACCGCAGTGGGTGCACCGGCGTAACCATCCGGTGACCAGGAGTGAAAGGGCCACATCGAAAGCAAGGAACCAAAACCAATCAGCAATAAGGCAAACATATAGATTTGGAATTGCTCCGGAAAAGCCACCCGAGACAGGGCTTCAAAGCTCATATTGGGTACACCCGTTATCTGCAAAGCTTGCACAAAGATGGCAATTACGCCCACCAGCAGGAATGCCGATCCAATTAATAAATAGATGGTCAGCTTCATGCCGGCATATTCCTTGGTGACCCGTTTCGAGCTGCCCCAGATAATAACCATAATATAAATGGGAATAACCACCACTTCATAGAACAGGAGGAAGATAAACAAATCTTGGGCGATGAAGGTTCCCATCACACCGGCAATTAAAACCAGCAGGTAGATCATCAATTCCTTGGCCCGCAGGGTAATGTTCCAAGAAGCAAATACCGCTGTAAAACCGATTAAGTTCGTTAGCAACAGCATGGGTAGGCTTAGGCCATCCACCGCCATGTACCAAGAAACTCCCAGATCGCGAATCCAGGGAACGGGTCCACCAAAGTCTACCCACTGCAAACCGCCCACGGATTGGTCATAGCCAAAATAAACGTATAGACTTAGGAGTAAAGCTGTTCCTGTACCAGCAGCTGCTACCCATTTACACAGCTTATCCTCTTCTTTGGGGATAAACATGATCACAAAGGCAGCCAGGATAGGAGATAGTAAGGTTAAGGTTAGTACAGGAATATTCATTATTTAACACCTCCCATGATACCAGCGGAAGTTGGATCACCAAAGGCCAGTACCACAGTTATGACCAGCAGTCCAAGGAAGAACACCAAGGCATAGGTCTGCAGTTTACCGGTTTGAAAATAACGAAAACCTTTTCCAGTTAAGCCTGTGAGCTCTGACATATCATTAATGAATTTATCCACCACATGGATATCAAACCAATACAGTACCTTTGCTCCACCATCCACAACCTTTTGATTAAACCATTGATAAAGTTCATCAATGTAATACTTGTTGTAGGAAATCTTGTAAAGGGTCGGGTATTTCTCTGCCAGCTGTTGGGCCCTTTGCTTTTCCGTATCCTTACAGTAAAGGGTATAGGCTAAGCCTATGCCAGCCAAGGCCAGAACGACGGATAGTGCCATCAGTCCATAGGCAGGTGCTGCCGCATGGGGATGTCCAAAATGAATCCATTGACCCCAAACATTGGCCCAGGGAGTACCAATTAAACCACCCACTGTGGCAAACACTGCCAGAACCATCAGCGGGAAGGTCATACTTAAAGGGGACTCGTGAGGGTGATTTTCTGGTTTTTCCGCACCGAAAAAGGCTAAGAAGATCATCCGCCACATGTAAAAGGCGGTTAAAAATGCTGTAAAGGCTGCCATCGCAAATAAAACATAGCCCAGTCCATGACCATGTTGGGCATACTCCATGGTCACAACCAGAATTTCATCCTTCGACCAGAAACCGGCAAAGGGTGGGATACCGGCAATGGCTAAACCGCCAATGACAAAGGTCCAACCGGTGATGGGCATTTTTTTGATCAGACCGCCCATTTTCCAAACATCTGCCTTGTCATGCAAAGCATGCAGCACAGAGCCTGCTGCCAGGAACATCAGTGCCTTGAAGAAAGCGTGGGTCCACAGGTGGAACATACTGGCGGAAAGGCTGCCAACCCCTAAAGCCAACATCATATAACCCAACTGTGAAACCGTGGAATAGGCTAAAATACGCTTAATTTCTCTTTGAGTAATGGCAATGGTGGCGGCAAATAAGGCAGTAAAGGCACCAATAAAGGCCACTACTTCCATGGCACCAGGAACTTCAGTAAAGAGGAACATTGTTCTGCCTACCAGATAGACACCTGCCACTACCATGGTGGCAGCGTGGATCAGGGCAGAAACTGGCGTAGGCCCTTCCATGGCATCCGGCAACCATACGTGCAGGGGAAATTGACCAGATTTACCAATGGGACCGATAAATACAAGTATCGCAATGAAAGTCAGCAAACCAAGGGATAAGCCATACTGTTCATAGTTCGGAACCCTTTGGGCCAACTCAACTAAATCAAGGGTGCCAAAGATAATTTGCAAAAACAGTAAGCCCAATAGCATACCGAAATCCCCAATACGAGTTGTCATAAAGGCCTTTTTGGCTGCTTCTCTGGCTGAAATCTTAAAGGTATAGAAACCGATGAGCAGATAAGAGCAAAGGCCCACCAATTCCCACATAATAAACATCTGCAGTAGGTTACTGGCGATGACTAGTCCTAGCATAGAGGCTGCAAAGAGTGACAGGTAGGAGAAAAATACCGAGTACTGAGGGTCACCCTTCATATAGCCTGTGGAATATATCTGAATTAAGGTTGCCACCAATGAAACCATGAAAAGCATCATGGCAGAAGTGGGGTCCAGTTTTACCCCAACGTTGACTGTAAACCCTTCCATACCAAACCATCTGAGGGAATAAACCAATGGCTCTTCAATAAAATGCGGATTGGTAAAAACCCCATAGGCGATGGAAGCAGCCAAAACAAAGGATGACACCATTGCGGCAATCGCAATTGACGAGCTAAGTTTCGGCCAGGGTCTAGTAAGAAAAACGATCAAGACAAAGGCCAAGGCTGGTAGTAAGGGAACTAGCCAGGCATGACCTAAAGCAAATTCAACCATTTCTTTAACACCTTCCTTCCAACCCGCGGGCTACCATTTCATTAGATCAAAATCATCTAAATTAACGGAATGCCGTTTTCTATGAATAGCAATCACAATGGCTAAGCCCAGTCCAACCTCCGCAGCAGCAACGGTAATGATAAAGATTGCAAAGATTTGTCCGACGAAGGCTTCCGGGGTAAAAAATTTATTCATGGCCACTAAATTGACGTTTACAGCCGAAAGCATCAATTCAATGGAAATCAATACAGCAATGGCATTTTTTCTGGATATCACACCATAGGCTCCGATGAGAAAAAGAGCTGCACTTAACCCAATAAAATAAGAAGGATTAAGACCTGTCCCCATTTGCCTTCACCTCCTTAACCAGTAATAAGGCACCTGTTAGGGCTACCGTCAAAAGGACAGCTGCCACTTCAAAGGGTATGGTAAAGTCATACAGTAGAATAGGTGATAAGGCTTGAATAGTTTTTTCAGGTACAGCTTGTTGGCTGATATCCCACTGGCTGCGAGCCATAAGTAAACCAATGCAAACAAAAAGCCCACCAACCACCGGAAATGCAATTTTATAACGTCCATTGACTGGGTTTGAATGTTCTATATCCGGCCGCTGAACAAACATGACACCAAAGACAATCATAATACAAACGGCACCCGCATAAACCAGCACTTGAACCGCCGCTACAAAATCCGCACTTAACAAAACAAAAATACCTGCTATACCAATAAATGTCACAATCAACCAAAGAACGCTGTGAACTAAGTTTCTTAAAGTTACCACCAACAAGGCAGAACCTAGGATTAACCCGCTCAGCAGGACAAAGGCGATTAATTCATATATATTCGCCATCAATTTCCCTCCTTGCCTGATTCTTCGGGATTCCCCTTTGCTTCGTCCCTAGCTTTAGCTGCTTCAGCTGCAGCCTTTTCTGCCGTTGCTTTCCTAATTTCTTCTTTCCTCTTCTCAACCTGTTCTGGTTTAACAAATTTAATTCTAATATCGTCGCGATTATACTGAGTTAACTCAAAATCATTAGAGAAAGTAATAGCAGCTTTGGGACAAGACTCCTCACACATACCACAAAACAAACAATATTGCTGGTCAAAATCATACTTGGTTACTACTTTCTTTTTATCCACTGTTTCAGTTTCCAGTTTAATTACCTTATTAGGACAGGCATTAACACACTGGTTACAGCCAATACATTTATCATAATCAAATTCCGGTCGACCATAGAATCTATCGGGGATAGGTAATCGTTTATCAGGATATTGTACGGTTACCTTTGGTTTAAAAAATTCTTTAATTGTAACTCCTAAGCCTTTTATTAAACCCTTACCATACACTACAATCACCCCCCTATTGTTTGATAAAGATATTTACCTATACCGGTTACAAAGATATTTGCTATGGAAAGGGGTATTAATACCTTCCAACCAAATTCCATCAGTTGATCCACCCTAATCCGTGGGTAAGTCCAACGGAACCACATGATGATAAAGATCATGATATATACTTTGAATAAGAACCAAATCCACGAAGGAATTAAGGTAAGACCGAAGGGTGCTTGCCATCCCCCTAAAAACAGTGTGGTGGCCAAAACGGAAACTAACACTACGTTGGCATATTCCGCCAGGAAGAACATCGCAAAGCCCATACCGCTATATTCAGTAAAGGGGCCACTAATAATCTCAGATTCACCCTCCATCAAATCAAAGGGTGCCCTGTTTGTTTCAGCAACGGCAGCAATTAGATAAATCAAAAAACCAAGGGGCTGCAGCAGGATAAACCAAACACCTTCCTGTGCCTCGATGATTTCACTCATATTTAAGGTTCCGGTTAAAATGATAACACCTACAATGGATAATATTAAGGGCATTTCATAACTAACCATCTGTGCTACTACCCTCATACTACCAAGTAAGGAATATTTATTGTTAGAGGCCCAACCAGACATCCAAATTATCACCGTTGAAAGAGATGCCACCGCTAAAAAATAGTAAACCCCAATGTTTAAATCTATGGCCACCATTCCTTTACCAAAGGGAGCCACTGCAAAAACTGCCAAAGGAGGCATAAAAATTAATATTGGTCCAAGTAAAAATAGTTTTTTATCTACACATTTTGGAATAATAACTTCCTTGCTTATTAATTTACCAATATCCGCTACGGTCTGTAACAACCCCCAGGGTCCAACCCTGTTAGGTCCTATCCGACATTGTATATAAGCAGCTACTTTCCTCTCCATATACACCAGCCACAGGGCACTGATCAATATATAAAGAAGAACGGCCACTAATTTTAATACCATCATTATAAAATCAGAGGCCACCACGGATAGGCCAGCGGACCCCAGCAGGTCTCTGGTCCCGCTGGCTATATTAACAAATAAATTTTCCACTTTGCCTCACTCCCCACAATCTAAGCATCAACGTCACCTAGAACGATATCTATACTACCTAAAATAGATATCACATCCGCAATTTTCCAACCCTTCACCATCTCGTCCAAATAGCCTAAGTTTATAAAAGACGGCCGGCGAAAATGAACTCGATAAGGTTTGGTACTGCCATCACTTACAACATAGGTACCCATTATCCCTTTGGAGCTTTCTATTTCTGCATAGGCTTCTCCGGCAGCTGGTTTTATCACTTTGGCAACCTTCCCCTTAATGGGTCCTTCTGGTAGCTGATTTAAAGCCTGTTGGATAATTTTAGCCGACTGCTCTATCTCCAGTAACCGAACATAATAGCGTTCAAAGCAATCCCCTCTAGTTCCTACGATAACATCAAAGTCAAAACGATCGTAAATACCATAGGGTCTGACCTTCCTAAGATCATGATTGACCCCGGAAGCCCTTAAAACTGGCCCAGATAAACTCATCTCGATGGCTTTTTCCGCTGTCAGAATAGCAATATTTTTTGTTCTTGCCTGAAAAATCTCATTGCCGGTAATTAATGTGTGATATTGATCAAGGGCTGCGGGTATTTTGTCAAGAAACTTTTGACAACCTTCTAGGAAACCATCAGGAATATCCGCAGACACACCACCGATTCTCATATAACTGGGGGTAAGCCGTGCACCACAGATCATCTCAAATAGATCCATAATATCCTCCCGATCACGGAAGGTGTAAATAAAACCTGTCAATGCCCCCATATCACCTGAATAGGCACCTGTGGCCAGAAGATGACTGGCTATCCTTGCCAGTTCCCCCACAATTACCCTGATATACTCAGCCCTTTCAGGCACTTCAACATCCATTAACTTTTCCACTGCGTGACAATAGCCCCAGTTTTGTAGCATACCAGCTAAATAATCTAAGCGATCGGTATAGGGTATAACCTGTGTATAGGTTCTGGCCTCTGCTAATTTTTCAATACCCCTGTGCAAATATCCCGGAACGGGTACAGCCTTCACCACAGTTTCACCGTCTAAGGTTAGCACAATCCTAAAAACACCATGGGTACTGGGGTGCTGGGGCCCTAAATTTAGCATAAATTCTTCGGTTCTCATGGACAAAGTGTATCACCTCTCATTCCGGTCTAATCACGTCCGCCTTCCCACTCATAATCCTTGCGGAGGGGATGTCCTTCCCATTCATCATCCAATAATATTCTTCTTAAATCCGGATGATCTGTAAAGGTAATTCCCAACAGATCGTAAACTTCCCTTTCCTGCCAAATGGCTCCGCCCCAGATGGGAACCATGGAAGGCACCTTGGGGTCTTGCCTGTCAATTTTGGTTTTTATATGAAGCATATCTGGCTGTCCTATTATACAAAGGTTATATACTACCTCGAAATATTCCATGTAGTCTGCAGCAGTTAAATTGGTTAGGTAATTAAAGCCATGGTTATTTTTTAGGTCATTCATAAAGGCCACCAGTACATCCGTCGGCACCGTAAGATAACCTTTTTCCGACACCTCTATGGCAGGATATTTCTTATTAAGTTCTTCAATTATTTCAGTCAGTGGTTTCACGGCCACGTTTCACCACCTCAGGATTATTTATTTTCTCTTTTAATTTCAATAATGCATGGATAAGTGCATCCGGTCTGGGCGCACATCCTGGCAAATATACATCAACGGGAATGAGATGATCTACCCCGGGAACCACACTGTAAGAGTCCACAAAGGGTCCGCCGGAAATGGCACAGCTGCCCATGGCGACAACATATTTAGGCTCTGCCATTTGTTCATATAACCGCACCACAAAGGGTGCCGCCTTTTTGGTTACAGTACCACAGACAATCATTACATCAGCTTGGCGAGGGGTATTCCGCATAACCTCATAGCCAAATCTAGCTAAGTCAAACCTGGACATATTGGCAGCCATCAAACCTTCGATGGCACAGCAGGCCAAGCCAAAACCCAGGGGCCAGAGTGAATTTGATCTAGCTAGGTTCAACATTTTCTCCAAGGGACCAACAGATACTAAACGAGATAATTCTCCAACCACCGCTGGTTCCGCCCCTAGCTTTTTCAATCTTCTAACGGTTTCCTCACGCATTTCATCATTAACTTCCGGATTGGTAACTTTTTCTTGATCCTTTATTTCCACTCAAGGGCACCTTCCTTCCAGGCATACCAAAGTCCCAAAACTAGAATAAAGATGAAAATAAACATTTTAATAAGTCCTTGTAAGCCCAATTCTTCAAAACCTACGGCCCAGGGATAAAGATAAATTACTTCCACATCAAAAATAACAAACATTATTGCATAGGTGAAATACTGGGTCTTAAATCTTATCCATGTGGCACCCTCAGTGGGTAAGCCGCACTCGTAGGTCTCTAGCTTATATTTGTTTTTACTGCGGGGGTGAATGAGAAAACTGGTTAATATACCACCGGCTCCAAAAACAATACCTACGACAATAAATAAAGCCACTCCTACCCAATCTGACATATTATATCCTCTCCTTTCCTTAAAAATAAGGTTGATAATTAAGACTTACTGCAACAACCCAAAAAATAGCAATAGGGCACTATCAATTATGATGCAATATTCAAGCCAACTATAATAATTGTGTTACCTGATTTCTATACGAAATAAACCCAAGGTTTATCATGTCCCAATTTTTTAATAACAAACTGCCATGTTGACTCTGTAACATTATGTAACAACAATCGACCGTTTATCTGTATCGATTTGGAACACAGTTGTATTCGTATGTTAGATTTTGTCGAACTATTCTGATGTAGCTAAATTATCCTAATATTTTGTATTTTTAATGTATTAAGTTTACTTATTTTACTATAAATAGCTCCTGTTGTTCAACCGTCGCCTTAGCGACAATTTTCTTGATAAAGGTCCGGCGATGAATCGGTGTGGGGCCCTTTGCCAACAATGCCTCTACATGAAATTTGGTACAATAACCCTTATGCTTGGCAATGCCGTAACCAGGATATAGCTGATCCCACAATAAACATTGCCTGTCCCGATGCACCTTCGCTAAAATTGAGGCTGCGGCGATGCCGTGGGATAATGCATCACCGTGAATTATTTTTTCCTGTGGAGTATCCAGGTCAATGGTTTCCCCATCAATTAACAAATACTCCGGTTGTACCCTTTTATCCTTTTTATCCCTTAGGTTTTCCACCGCTCTTTTCATGGCCAACCTACTGGCCTGACGAATATTGATTTGATCAATTAGCTGATGATCAACCTCGCCTATACCTACGGCAATGGCTTCGTTATAAATAACATTATATAGGTTTTCTCTTTTTTTACTAGTAAGTTTTTTAGAATCATTTACTCCTTCAATCAACAAACCAATTGGTAATATCACCGCAGCAGCAACTACATTGCCCAAAAGCGGCCCCCGGCCAGCCTCATCGCAAAAACCAACCAAGGTCATTCCTTGCTGCCAGAGTTTTTCTTCTAATGCCAAAGAAACCATGCTAATCTACCTCTCATAAAATAATTCCCACTGGATTACTTCGATCCCAGGGGAACTATTCCTGCCTTATGGTCCTTTTACACCGGAGGTAAATCAAGAGTATGACGCCCAAGAAGTCCTTCCCGAAATTCTTTTAAAACAAGTTGAGCCGCCTTCAACTCATCCACCACGCCACCCGACACCAACATGCCTCTTTTGGCCCCAATGGCTGTCAATAGCACCGGTGTTTCCGGGCTGAGTTCCGTTAATTTATATCTTTCTTTTAATTTGTTCGGGTCATGTTCCAATAACCACTGCAATAGTTTTAGTGCTACCTCATAAATATCAATTACCTGTTCTTTGATTGCTCCGGTCACGGCCAACTTGAAGCCAACCTGTGGGTCTTCAAATTTCGGCCATAATATACCAGGAGTATCCAATAAATCCAGGGAACCCTCTGTCCGAATCCACTGTTGTCCCTTGGTAACACCAGGCAGGTCACCCGTCTTGGTGACTCTTCTACCCACGATACGATTGATAAAGGTAGATTTGCCCACATTGGGAATTCCCAGTACCATGCAGCGAATGGCCCTGGGCCTGCGTCCCTTGGCTGCCAGCTTAGCCATTTGCTCAGCTACCAAGGCAGCGGCTGCCCGGGGCACTTCTTTAAGCCCCTCTCCTTTAAGGGTATCCAAGGCAACTGCTTTAATGTGGGGTTTTTCTAAGGCTCTCAACCAAAGTTTAGTCAGGTTGGGATCAGCCAAATCACTTTTATTTAAAATAACTAACCTTGGTTTCTGATCTAATATCTGATCGATCATGGGATTACTGCTGCTAACTGGAACACGGGCATCCAGCAGTTCAAAGGCTACATCCACCAACTTTAAAGCCTCTTGTACTTGACGTTTGGCCTTTGCCATATGCCCCGGAAACCATTGTATTTGATTTTCCACTGAAAACCCTCCATAAAATAAAAGCTTCCGTAAGAGTTTACCCAAAAATAGCCTCTACGAAAGCTTAAAGTTTGAAACTTATTTAGCTAAACTAATCCGATTCATGGGCCAGTAAATAACTTCAGCCTTACCAACAATTAATTCCTTATCCAAGAAACCCCAAACCCGACTGTCATCACTGTTATTTCGATTATCACCCATCATAAAGTAGTGGCCTTCAGGAACCTTTTCGGGTCCATAATCCTGAAATCCAAGCCCCTTAGGTAAGTAGTTCTCTGGCACAGGCTGATTATTTATATATAAAACACTGTTTTTTATTTCGATTGTTTCGCCTTCTTTAGCGATTAGCCTTTTTACAAAGTTCCTACTGGGGTCCAGGGGAAATTTAAAGACAATGATATCGCCCCGCTGAGGCTCTTTTAAATGATAGGTGACTTTGCTGACAATGATCCGATCACCGATCATTAGATTAGGCTCCATGGAACCAGAAGGAATGTAAAAGGGTTCTAGTATAAAAAGACGTATCACAGCAGCTAATAAAACCGCTATGACAATAGACTCAAACATCTCACGAAGGGCCGATTTTTGGGGTTTGGTTGCATTTTGTTCTTCTTTCTGAGGATCCAACTGCTTCATGGTCATAACCTCCCCAAAGGCTTAGAAAACTTGTCTGACACCTTACTTTAAAGGGCATGCCAAAAAGGGGACTGGTTTTCAGTCCCCTTTAGTTTAGCGAGTGTTAAGCTCCTTAATACGGGCTTTCTTCCCACGCAGGGCACGTAAGTAGTACAGTTTGGCCCTACGCACTTTACCGCGACGAAGCACTTGAATGCTGTCAATTTTGGGGGAGTGCAAAGGGATAGTTCTCTCTACACCAACGCCGTAGGATACACGACGAACGGTAAAGGTTTCACTCAAACCACCGCCACGACGACGAATACACACACCTTCAAAGGCCTGAATACGTTCGCGGTTTCCTTCTTTAACCTTGTAGTTAACCTTCAGGGTATCACCCGGTCTGAAAGACGGAATTTCTTTTTTGAGCTGCTCTTGTTCTAAAGATTGAATGAGGTTCATTTGCTTGACCCCCTTCCTCGCCTAGACGTTCTTACCTTCCCAAAGGCAGCGGACCGCCCGTAATTAACCAACATGAAAAATTATATCATATCCTGCCTTAGTGGGCAAGATTTCTATTTATTCTTTTCCAGTTTTAAGGTTTGCAAAAGCTGCTGCAATTCAAGCAAAACCTTTTTATCTTCCTTGGTTAATGCTGTTTCCCGTAAAAGTTCGGGTCGTCGTTCCAGGGTCCTTAGGAGAGACTGTCGTCTTCTCCATTTACGAATATTCTCATGGTGACCGGACAATAGAATCTCTGGCACTTCATAGCCCCTGTAGACCCTGGGCTTGGTATAGTGGGGGTGCTCCAGTAAGCCATGGTAAAAGGAGTCTTCCTCGGCACTGGCCGTCTCACCCAATACCCCCGGAATCATTCTGGCTAGGGCATCCACAACCACCATAGCTGGCAATTCACCGCCGGTTAGTACATAATCACCGATGGATATTTCGTCGGTTACCAATACTTCCCGTACCCTTTCATCGATACCCTCATAGTGCCCACAGACAATAACTAAGTTTTCTTCCTTCGCCAGTTCCTTGGCATACGCCTGGCTAAAGGGCTCCCCCTGAGGGCACATCATAACCACCCGGCCCACTTGTCCGCCATTCTTTTCCTTTAAAAAATCAAAGCATTCAAATAAGGGCTCCGGTCCCATGACCATGCCGGCACCACCGCCACAAGGTGTATCATCCACCGTATGATGTTTATTGCGCGAAAAATCTCGTATATTGATGGTATTAATCTGAAGAAGTTTTTTTTCCTGAGCCCGTTTAAGAATACTGTGATTAAAGGGGCTCTGAAACATCTCGGGAAAAAGAGTAAGAATATCAATTCTCATGGAACTCACCTTATTTATATTAGTCCATCCGGTAAAACAACTTCCATTTTACCACTATTAACGTCAATGCTCTTAACCACAGACTTGATGGCCGGAATTAATATTTCTTTGCCTTGGTCATTTTTTACCACATACACATCATTGGCTCTGGTTTGTAATACCTGAGTTATATTCCCTAATTCCTGATTACTCTGGTCATATACCCTCAGTCCAATAATTTGAAAGATGTAATAATTGCCCTCCGGTAAGGGAATCAATTCCTCGGGGGTAATTTGCAGCAAGCCACCCTTGAGTTTTTCAGCTTCTGTCATATCCGGGATTTCCACAAATTTGATAATAATGAATTGTTTATGCTCCCAGGCTCTTTCGATGGTGTAATCCTTTCTCTGATCCCGGAGCAATACAGACACCCTCGAATTTTTCACAAAGCGCTCAGGAAAATCGGTAGTGGGAATAACCCGCACTTCCCCCTTGACACCCTGCGTATTAACAATTTCTCCAACTTTAATGTAATCTTGGGACATGGCCTATTCCTCCGGACTTAGAGCTCGTATTTCCGCAACTTTACCATCTTGAAGTACAATTTCTGCATTCATTAATTGGTTCCAATCATCTCCCACGCGAACCTGAACAAAACTTTCTACCTTCCCCTGCAGCACTTCCATACCATTTTCCAATTTACCAACTTCTTTTATTTTATCCAAAAGCTTTAGCCTGGTATCCTTTCGCTTTTGCCTTTCCTGCTCTAGCTGAGCCAAAGGAATTTCCACCGCACTGGGGTTTTTCTTTGCTATTTCATTTAATTTCCGGGACTGAAGCTCCAATTGCTGTAATTCTAATTCTAGCTTTACCACCGTTTGTTGAAGTTCCAAAACCAAAGTCCTTTTATACTGGTCTGTGATGCGAACCTTTACCATAACAGGGCGAGTAATGGTTAACAATGAATTGACCCCCTATATGCGAGCAAAGGAGGCTTTGATAAGCCCCCTTTGTTAAACAATCTCAACGACTACTTTTTTACGCTGCTTGGTTGCCGCAGCCTTTACCACCGAACGAATGGCCCGGGCAATGCGTCCTTGTTTACCAATGACCTTCCCCATATCCTCAGGGGCTACCCGTAACTCAATAACCACAGATCTTTCCTTTTCCACCATGGTTACCTCTACCTTGTCCGGTTGATCTACCAGGGCTTTGGCAAGAATTTCTACAAGTTCTTTCACAGTTCTGGACCTCCCCTGGAAACCTTAGGCCTCATTGGACTTGGCCCGACCTGGGATAATACCGGCTTTAACGAACAGTGACTTAGCAGTATCAGAAAGCTGAGCGCCTTTCTTAAGCCAATCTTGGGCTTTTGCTTCGTCGATTTTTACGTCAGCGGGTTTCTTGACGGGATCGTAATACCCAATCTCCTCAATAAAACGGCCATCCCGTGGAGAACGGGAGTCAGCAACCACTATACGGTAAAAGGGATTTTTCTTAGCCCCCATACGTTTTAGACGAATTTTAACAGCCATCTTGTATTTCACCTCCTTAAATAGGTTTCAATTATTTATTGTAAGAAAGGTAATTTCATTTTTCCCTTCTTGCCACCTTTCGTCATGTTGGATAATTGCTTCATCATTTTTCTGGTTTGTTCAAATTGCTTTAATAATTGGTTGATGTCCTGTACCCTGGTGCCACTGCCCCGGGCAATCCGTTTTTTACGGCTGCCATCGATCTTTTCAGGATGTTGACGTTCCCAGGCGGTCATGGAGTAGATAATTGCCTCCACCTGGGCAAGTTCTTTACCATCCAATTGCTGGTCCTTAAGCTGCTTGGTTAATTTGCCCATACCAGGAATCATACCTAAAACCTGTTCCAATGGTCCAAGCTTTTTAACCTGCTGCATCTGCTCTAAAAAATCCTCCAGGTTGAAATCTGCCTGACGAATCTTTTTATTTAATTTAGCGGCTTGTTCAGCATCAAAATTTGCCTGGGCCTTTTCAATGAGAGTTAATACATCTCCCATCCCTAGAATACGGTCGGCCATACGGTCTGGATGAAAAGGCTCTAAGGCATCTAATTTTTCTCCCATACCAGCAAATTTAATGGGGGTACCTGTTACTTTGCGAACTGAAAGTGCGGCCCCGCCTCTGGCATCACCGTCCAGCTTGGTCATGATGATGCCATCTAAACCAAGTTTTTCGTTAAAACTGTCCGCTACATTGACGGCTTCTTGCCCGGTCATGGCATCCACAACCAGCATGATTTCATGGGGCTTTACCGAGGATTTAATATTGGCCAGCTCATCCATTAATTCCTCATTAATGTGCAGACGCCCGGCTGTATCGATAATGACTAAATCCCTGCCTGTACTGTTGGCCTGTTCCACCGCAGATTGAGCTATTTTAACAGGATTTTCTTGACCCATGGAGAATACAGGAATATTTAACTGATCTCCCAATACCTGAAGCTGTTTAATCGCCGCGGGACGGTAAATATCCCCGGCAACCAGCAGTGGACGACGTCCCTGCTTGCTTAAAAGCTTTGCCAATTTACCCGCTGTCGTGGTTTTACCAGCACCTTGTAAGCCCACCAACATAATAATGGTAGGTGCCTTGGGAGATATATTAATTTTAGCCTGGGTACCACCCAGGAGCTCCGTTAATTCATCTTTAACGATCTTAATAACCTGTTGGGCCGGACTAAGACTATCTAAAACATCCTGACCAATGGCTCTTTCCTTTACCTGGGCAACAAATTCTTTGACAACCTTAAAGTTAACATCTGCCTCCAGAAGAGCCATCCTTACTTCACGCATGGCCTGGTTTACATCATCTTCGGTAAGGCGCCCTTTACCCTTTAACGATTTGAAGATTTCATCCAGACGTTCACCTAAACCCTTAAACACTCAGACGCCTCCTTTGCATTAAAGCTCTTGACGGTTATTTAGTATTTCTTGTAATATGCTTTTAGATTTATGCAGCCCTTTAATATCCTGACCGGATTCAAATCGATTAATTAAATTTATTGCTTCTGCCAGGGACTGATCCTCTTGACCGAATTTTTTAACCAGGCTAAGTTTTTCTTCATAGTTGGTCAAAGTTTGCTCGGCTCTTTTTAACGTATCGTGAACAGCTTGCCTTGTTACATCAAATTGCTCGGCAATTTCTCCCAAGGATAAATCATCACCATAGTACAATTCAATGAAGTTTTGCTGTCTTTCTGTTAATAAACTACCATAAAAATCATAGAGCAGATTTATCTTATGAAACTTCTTCAAAGCTTAGTCCCCCTTTCACCAAGTGAGTATAAAGGACTTTTACTTTACAGATATATTTTACTGAAGTGAACCACCCCTGTCAAGGGAAAAGATTTGACTGCCCCAGTAATTATATAAAGTTGGTATTTGTTAGAGTGGAAAACATAGTTTATTATTAACTAATGGCTAACAATGAATGACGATTAAAGAAGGAGGTGTTCGTCTTGTCCCATCACCACTGCTCCGGTGGTTGTACTTCGCAAATTACCCTTGAAGAAGCCTTAACCATGGGCCGGGATAAGGTTAAAGAATTGCACACCCACTATTTAAATGCCAGCCTGGTGACCCTGTTAAGCCTGATTAACTTTGATACCCCCTTTGTCTCAGCCCAGGGTGTATCCGTATTGGATGAACAAGGTCAGGAGTATTTGGACTTTTTAGGTGCCTATGGTGCCTTAAATCTGGGACATAATCATCCTGACATTTTGGCGGCTTTGCAACAGGTTCAAACCAGGCCAAATTTACTTCAATCCTCGCTTAGTGCCGTTTCAGCCGCGCTGGCCCATAATTTATCCCACCTGGCACCTGGCAGCCTACAGCGTAGTTTTTTCTGCAATAGTGGGGCTGAAGCAGTAGAAGGTGCTTTAAAGTTAGCTAGAATCGCCACCGGCCGAACGAAGTTTATCTATTGTCATAATTCCTTTCATGGCAAAAGCTTTGGTGCCTTATCGGTAACTGGCAGAGAAAAATACCAGATTCCTTTCCGACCTCTTCTTTCCCCTGCGGAAGGGGTTCCCTTTGGTGATTTAGAGGCATTGCAGGCTAAATTAAAACAGGAGGATGTTGCCGCCTTTATTGTGGAACCAATTCAGGGTGAAGGAGGCATTATTGAACCACCTAAGGGTTATTTAGCCAGTGCTAAGAAGCTGTGCAGCCGCTATGGGTCCCTTTTCATTGCCGATGAAGTTCAGACAGGCATGGGCCGCACTGGCACCTTTTTCGCCTGCACAGCAGAGGATGTGGAGCCAGACATTCTATGCTTGGCCAAGTCCCTTGGCGGTGGTGTAATGCCCATGGGTGCCTATTTAACCACGGATAAGATTTGGCGCCAGGCTTACGGAACGATGGAAAAAGCCCTGCTCCATACCTCTACCTTTGGGGGTAATACAGTAGCTTGTGCTGCGGCACTGAAAACGATTGAATTAATCCTCAACCAAAACCTGTGCCAGGAAACCAAGGAAAAGGGGTCATATCTGATTAGCCAATTAAACAACCTCAAGAAAAAATACCCCTTGTTAAAGGATGTTCGCGGCAGAGGTTTAATGGTTGGTTTGGAATTTCAACAACCAGAAAAAAACGCCGGCAAATTCTCACTGAAATTTACCATGAACGTTGTTAATAAATTAGCCCAAGAATATATGGGCAGCCTAGTGGCCGGGGAATTATTTAATAAACACAGGATTATCACTGCCTACACCCTAAATAATCCCAATGTCATTCGTATAGAACCACCTTTAGTCGTAACCTATGAGCAGCTTGATCGTCTGCTTGCTGCCTTAGAAAGTGTTTTAGCAAACCACACAGGCTTTTTAAGCATGGTCGGATCGGGTACCAAAAGTATCATTAGCAGAATGGGCAAAATTAAATAACCGCTAACGTAACAAGGCTACATTTAGCTATCAGCTTTTATGCATGCTTGCTCAGGGGTTTTTGGGGCAAAATGCTTTTGTCATCCTTCGCTATCGCTCAGGATGACAAAGCACCAACTAATGCCCAGCATAATAGCATGCACAAAAGGCACAGTGGCCCCATTGCCCACGGTCAAAAAGCTGATGGCTGATGGCTGTTTTTTGCCACAAACAGTACAAAAAGTGGTAACCTATTGTTAAAAGGCCAACTGGAGGTACTTATGATTAACCCCTTTGGTAAACCCATTGAACAGTTGGAAGAACAAGACCTCAATAAGTTAATCGAGGCAGAAACTTCCGAGGGACTTTATGTTGAGTATAAAGAAGATTTTCCCACACATCTAGCCAAAATTGTTGCCAGCTTTGCCAATACCTTTGGTGGTTGGATCATTATTGGTGCCGATGCACGTAATCCAAGGAACGTTCCAACCTCTTTTCCCGGTATTGAAATAAACAATGATCCTAAGGATCGCTTTAGAAATATCTGCCGGGATACAATTATGCCAGTTCCTTTATTTGAATCGAAGCTAATCCTTAAATCCTCTAATCCTAACAGAGGTATTTTAGTTGTGCGCATTCCTGAGAGTAGCTACCCACCCCACATTATCCGGGATGGTCGGATCTATCGTAGAAATATGGAAGGCTCCGACCCGGTGCGGGAAACAGACCGTCATATACTTGATCGCTTGTTTGAAAAGAGCCGACTCAATAAAACCGAAGTTAAGGCATTTATCAACCGTAAACTCCAAAAAAGCAGTGGGCAAGAGGTGTTATTTAAAATCATGTGCTGCCCAGTTCCTCTTAATTTAAAACTTATCGAACCCTTTTTTGTACCGGAACGGATATCTCGTTTTAAAAAGATGGCCCGCAATATTTGGAAGGGCACCCTGCCTAAGAATATTCGTTTTGAACCGGAGGGCTTTGCCTTTGAGGGAGAACAACAGCGTTTAGAAATTCTGCGTTCGGGTGTAGTCTTTTATTACACCCCGATACCGACTCAGCTAAAAAGCATTGACCGGGAATCAGAACCAAGACAGCTAGAGTTTTTAAATTATCAGGCTCTACAGATTGCCCTGCTCAGAACAATTAAATTAACCCGGGAAGTTTACCGCTTTAGCGGCTATATGGGTTTATTTGTCATCAAGGTGGCCATGGAAAACATTGATGGCAAAGGCTTGGACGACCCAAAATTTTTAAGTTTTTATAAAACCTTCCCCGACCCTCGCTGTAATTATACGGATGTCATTTTACCCTACGGCTTCAATCCCAGGGAGGCACGAACCATGGAAAACCCACGCCAGGTAGCCGATCGCCTGTTGGGCTATATCTACCGCTGCTTCGGCTTTGAGGCACTGGATACCCATTCCCTTACCCGGTCAGGGTTGGCTCGATAGCTTTGTTTAGGATGTCTAACAGCTAATAGCAAAAAAGGAAGTGAGCGGGTTCTCACTTCCATCCTGTTTGGGGCTGGTAATTCTATTTTCCAGCTAAACGTGCTGCCCTTTCCCTAACTTCGTACATCACCCTATCTTCGTCAATGGTCAAGACAACCCGATCCAGCATAACAACTTTACCATCTATTACAACGGTTCTGACATCCGATGCGTTTGCAGCATAGGCAATATTTGCCACAAGATTATGCTGTGGACACATGTGGGGTTCCTGAGTGTCTAATAAGATTACGTCGCCCCTCATACCTTCCTTGATTAGACCAACCCGATCTCCTAGGCCCATACACAAGGCACCGTCAATGGTAGCCATTTGAAGAGCCCGATAGGCTGGTATTACTTCTGGATTCATGGTGCTGACCTTTTGCAGATAGGAACCAGCCCTTAATTCCTCCAGCATATCCAGGTTGTTATTACTGGCCGTACCGTCTGTACCAATCCCCACCGTTGCACCCAATTCAAGCAACCTGGCCACAGGTGCTATGCCACTGGCCAGTTTCATATTGCTCTGAGGATTATAAGCTATTCCCATGGCCTTTTGGGCTAAAATACCCATTTCCTCGTCATCCAAATGAACACAATGGGCAGCCAGCACGGGAAATTTAAATAGCCCCAGGTGGTCCAGGTGTTTTACCGGTGTCCTACCATACTGCTTTTTAATGTCTGCTACCTCTGTTAAAGTTTCAGCTACATGGATGTTAATACCCAGCTTATACTTGGCAGCTAAATTCATAACTTTTTCCAAATAATCCGGCGGACAGGTATAAGGGGCATGGGGACCCAGCATGACCGTAATGCGACCGTCTGCTTTCCCGTTCCAATTCCTGGCTAACTCCTCTGCATCAAGCAAGGCTTTACCGGCAGTGGGTGTAACACCAATCATGCCGCGAGATAACATGGCTCTCATGCCTGTTTCCTCCACTGCTCTGGCCACATGATGCATACTATCGTACATGTCGCCAAAGCAGGTGGTACCGGACTTTATCATTTCCAGACAAGCCAACATGGCCCCCCAGTAAATATCTTCACCGGTCATTTTTGCCTCAAAGGGCCATATCTTTTCCGACAGCCAAGTCATCAAGGGAAGATCATCGGCATAGCCTCTCAGTAAGGTCATGGAAGCGTGGGTATGACAATTAATAAAACCAGGCATCGCTACCTGCCCATCGGCTTCAATAATCTCGTCCATATCAAAGGAGCCGGATGCTGAGCCAGGTAAACCCACGTGGGTGATCCAGCCATCCTCAATTAATATTTCTCCGGTCTCAATAATGGCATCTGGACCTTCCATTGTTAGAATTGTCGCCCCGCGGATAAGTAGTCTACTCACAATTCATCTCTCCTAAAACTGCTCCCCTTTAGAGGGGTGCTATCTATTTTTGAGGCTGACCATAAGAGCTACGATACATCCTGCTCAGCATCGATACATCATGTTCAGGTAAAATCACAGGTTTTCCCAGGGCCCTAGCCCAGGCATAGACCCTTGCACACTTTTCAACCACCTGACAGACTGTAAAAGCCTCTTCAACCCTTCGACCAACACCCACCAGGCCATGATTGGCCATCAACACGGCATAGCGGTTTTCTAAAGCTGCGACCACGTGTTGAGCCAATTCAGTTGTTCCCGGCAAGGCATAGTCAGCCACCTGCACAGGACCGCCAACTAACATAGCGGCATCCTCCACCACTGGTTCAATAGGTTCCCTTAAAACACTAAAGGCGGTTGCCACTTCACTGTGGGTATGTACTATCCCCGCTACATCTTCTCTATTTCGATAAATTGCCAGGTGCAAGGGTGCCTCACTGGATGGCTTGCGACTTCCCTCGATTACTTGCCCAGTGAGATCCAGCAGCACCATATCAGAGGGTTGCATCGCAGCATAATCCATGCCACTGGGAGTTATCACCACTAAACCTTCTCCCTTCATGCAACAGGAGATATTTCCCCAGGTACCGGCAACCAGTCCAGACTCCAACATTTTTTTGCCCAGCCTCGCCACTGTCTGTTTTACTTGCTCAATATCCTTCTTCATCTATCTTCCCGCCTAGGTTGCATGATTCCATTCATTAATATAAGCCTCTTGTTCCGGGGTAAGTATATCAATGGTTACGCCCAGAGATTTTAGTTTTAGATTTGCCACCCGATCATCAATTTCTTTAGGAACAACATATACTTCATTGGACAAATCCTTAGCTTTTTCTAAAACATAGCGGGCGCTTAGGGCTTGCAGGGCAAAGGACATATCCATGATCTCTGCTGGGTGTCCATCACCAGCAGCCAGGTTTACCAGACGCCCTTCTGCTAATAGATATATTTTACGACCATCCGCCATGGTAAACTCTTCAATATCTTTCCTGACAATGCGGCGTGAGGTGGCCAGAGACATTAAATCGAGTTTGTTAACCTCAACATCAAAATGGCCGGCATTACAAAGAATAGCCCCATCTTTCATCAGTTGATAGTGTTTGGCAGTAAATATATCCTTGCAGCCAGTGACGGTAATAAAAATATCCCCCAGTTTAGCAGCTTCCATACTGTTCATGGGGTGAAAACCATCCATATAGGCCTCAATGGCCTTGACGGGATCTACCTCGGTTACGATGACCTTAGCCCCCATACCCTTGGCCCGCATGGCAATACCCTTGCCACACCAACCATAGCCTGCCACCACCACTGTTTTGCCGGCAATAATCAGGTTTGTGGTCCTCATAATACCAGACCAGACAGACTCCCCGGTGCCATATCGATTGTCAAAAAGATACTTGCAATAAGCATCATTTACCGCAATCATGGGAAATTTTAATTGGCCCTGCTTAGCCAGTGAACGCAGGCGCAATACGCCGGTGGTTGTTTCTTCACAACCGCCAATAATCCGGGCAGCAGCCTCTGTTCTCTTGGTATGAAGCAGTTGAACAACGTCACCACCATCATCAATAACAATGTCCGGCTGGTCATCAATTAAATGCAGCAGGTGATCAAAGTATTCCTCTTCCGTGGCATTGTACCAGGAATACACGTTAATTCCAGCCACTGCCAGGGCAGCAGCAACATCATCCTGGGTGGATAAAGGGTTGGAACCGGCAATGGATACCTTGGCTCCACCGGCCTTTAATACCTCGGCCAAATAGGCAGTCTTGGCCTCCAGGTGAATACATACAGCCACCCGATAACCCTTAAATGGTTGCTCCCTTTCAAATTGGGAGCGAATTTCATTTAATACCGGCATATGTTGACTAACCCAGTCAATCTTTAACCTGCCCGAAGGAGCTAGGTTAATATCTCTTACGATGTATTCTGGCATACTAGACCTCCTGCCTTTTACATATTTTAGCTAGGTTCTCTTGGTAGGGTGGCAAAATAACACCCTTCTCGGTAATGATCGCTTGCACCAATGGGTTTGGTGTGACATCAAAGGCAGGATTCCATACCTGTACCCCATCCGGGGCCATGGGCTGCCCGCCATGATGCGTAACTTCTTTAGCATCCCTTTCCTCAATGGGAATTTCTTCACCCGAAGCAAGACTCATATCAATGGTTGACAAGGGTGCCGCCACATAAAAGGGTATCTTATGATGATTGGCCAAAACCGCCACGCCGTAGGTTCCAATCTTGTTGGCCACGTCTCCATTGGCAGTAATCCTGTCAGCCCCCACCACCACACAGTCAATCATTTTTTTCGACATCAAATAGCCGGCCATATTATCCGTAATCAGGGTAACCGGAATACCTTCCTGTACCATTTCCCAGGAAGTTAGTCTGGCACCTTGCAACAATGGCCTGGTTTCATCGGCATAAACACTGACCTTTTTACCCTTTTCATGGGCAGCTCGGATTACCCCCAGGGCCGTGCCATAGCCAGCCGTTGCTAAAGCACCGGCGTTGCAATGGGTAAGTACCCTGGCTTCTTCGGGCAATAACTCCTGGCCATATGCTCCCATCCTTCGATTGCTTTCCACGTCCTCATTATAGATGGCATGGGCTTCTTCCAACATGATTTTTTTTAGTTCCAAAGTGTCCTGCTCTGGGGCAGTATTTAGCCTCATTAACATCCTATCCAGAGCCCAACGAAGATTTACCGCTGTTGGTCTGGTGGCACCTAGTTCCCCGGCAATGGCTTCCAGCTTTTCTAAAAATGTCTTTCGATCATTCGCTTCAACCTGTTGGGCACCAACTACTAACCCATAGGCCGCCGCAGCCCCAATGGCCGGTGCCCCGCGAACGGATAAACATTTAATGGCTTCTCCCACCGTACGATAATCATTGCATGCAATATACTCCATGGTGCCGGGTAATTTAGTCTGATCCAGTAACTTTAGTTGGTTATTCTGCCAAATAATTGCGTTCATGCAAATCACTCCTTCGTCAGCTTTTCCAATGCCTCCTGGCACAGACAACCCCTTTCGGCATCGATTAAGCTGATTGCTTTCATGGCAAGTTTTCTAAGGTTTCCAGCGTTTTCAGCCATTACATCCAATACTTCTTGATGGGTTAACTTAGTTGGCGAGATCCCTGCGGCATAGTTTGTTACCATCGAAATATTGGCGTAACACATCTCCTTCTCCCGAGCCAAAACAACCTCGGGCACACTGGTCATCCCCACCAGGTCGCCACCTAGAAGTTTAAACATATTTATTTCTGCAGGAGTTTCAAAGCGGGGTCCTTCAGAGGTAACATAGGTCCCATACTGGTGATACGTTAAGCTTAACTCTTCTGCTGCAGATGATAATACCTTACGTAATTCCGGGCAGTAGGGATCTGTCATATCAATATGAACAACGCCTTGCTTGCCGCCCTCAAAAAAAGTGTTTTGACGCACTTTGGTAAAATCTAGGAACTGATCTGAAAAGACAAAATGGCCCGGTGCCATATTCCGGTTTAAAGAACCCACTGCTGCTGTGGCAAAAATACTCTTAACACCCAGTTCCTTAAGGGCAGCAATGTTAGCCCGATAGTTTACCAAATGTGGAGGTACAGAATGACCTGCTCCATGTCTATTTAAAAAAGCAACGGATTTACCTTGATAGTCCCCTATTTTCAGGCCAACTTCCCCGTAGGGGGTGACTACTTTCTCATTTCTAATATTATCTAAAATATTAGGATCGTAAACCCCCGTTCCACCAATTATCGCAATCCGAACGCTCATAATGACTCTCCTTTCACTATATTCTTAATGATTAGAATGGTATATACAAACTTGAAATATTCTCCTTGCTGGATATGCTTTCCTCCAATTCTAATTGATTTTTCAAGTATGGTCAACAAATCAGCCGTCCGCCTTTGGCAGGGCATTCCTTTAGGGCCGGCTGTTAGCTCTTAGCCCTTAGCATCCCGAAGATAAGGCCTTGGGCCTTTGGGCTTTAAAAACCACTATCTATGTCATCCTGAATGATAGCGAAGGATCTTCCCTTCATTTAGAAAGGTTAGCCCCATCTACCCATCGAAAAACAGATACCGACTAGCCATCTGTGCGAGGCCATCCTTTACACTGGTCTCAGTCTAATCCCTTGCACCTCTGCTAATTAGATCCTTGCATTTCTCCATGCGTGCCCTCCTTAGCATCCTGTTTAAGCAGGACCACTGTATCCAGTATAAGGTATGGCTGGTGCATTGCTAAATCTTTTTGGTTTAAAATTCCATTTACATATGTTAATAAAAAGTGTAAAATTACACTAAAATTGAAAATAAGGGTGGTGCTTTTGAATAGAACCGAATTTATTACAATTATTGATAACAAACTTAGGCTGATCCGTAATGAGAAAGACTTCACCCAGGATAAAATGGCCGAAATTATCGGTGTATCAAAAAAGACTTTGGTCCAAATAGAAAAGGGCCGGTCTAGTTTAGGTTGGACTGGTGCGGTGGCAGTGGCTGTATTATTTAAGGATAGTGACATTATCCAAATGGCCTTAGGGGGAAACCCCCACGATTTAGTACTTTCCCTTGCTTTTAATAGCTATGAAGATAATTATGAACCTACTCTGGGCGGTAAAATTTGGTGGAAGCATACAGAGCAAAGAGGTAATTATATCGTTCAGCAAAACATCATCAGCCAACATTATCGAATTTTGGACCAGCAAGACAGACGCGTCTGTTCCTCCTTTGATCTTGCGTACATCCAAAAAAGATTAACAGAATTATGTGAAAGGGAGGGGTAAGCTTGATTACCGACCTGTTTCGAAGAATCATCGGAAAGAAAGATAAATTTTTATTCAAAGGCTATCAAGAAAAGATGGTTGATTTTAACACAATCGATCATGAAACGGGCATCTATATTCATATCCCCTTCTGCCAAACCCTTTGTCCTTACTGTCCTTATAATAAGGTACTCTATGATCGGAACAAGGCTCTGGCCTACAAAGAGGCCCTACTCCAAGAACTAATGCTCTATCAAGAGCATCTCAGCAATAAAAACATCGCCTCCGTCTATATTGGAGGTGGTACGCCAAGCCTTTTGTTATCTGAACTCCGAGAAATTCTTGCATTCATCCGGGATAACTATCATTTTCAAGGGGATATTGGTATAGAGATTCACCCGCATGATGCCAGTGAGGCATTATTTAGGGAACTCGAAAGGCTGGGAATTAATTTAATCAGCTTGGGTGTTCAAACTTTTAACGATCAAATACTCAAACAGTTGGGGAGAAACTATCGTTCTCACGACATTGACCAGATGCTATCCATGGTTAACCATTTCCATTTTAAATGTGTAGATGTTGATATGATGACAAATCTACCAGGGCAAACCATGGAGGATATTACATACGACTTGCAAAGGGTTTACTCTTATAAAATAGACCAACTTTCCATCTATCCTCTCATCCTTTTCCCCCTAACTAACCTGGGCAAACAAATAAAGCAAAAAGGCTTACGCCGGTTTACTGAAATTCAGGAAGGTAAAATACTCAACCTCATCGATACCATCTCGCAGGAACATGGTTATGAAAGGAGTTCTGTCTGGACTTACGGTAAAGATCAGCATAACCGATATACCTCGGTAACCAGAGAAAGTTTTATCGGTTTGGGGGCTGGGGCTACCTCTCTGTTCGGAAACTATTTTTACCTCAATACCTTCCATGTAGATGAATATATCCGGGCTCTCCAGCAAAAAAGAATGCCCATTAACTTGGTTAATACCATGAACAAGAGAGAAAAAATGATCTTCTGGATCTTTTGGCGCTGCTACGACGGGGTTATCGATACCCAGCGGTTCCAGCAGCTATTTGACGAAAATATCGAAAAGGAATTCAGACTTCTTTTGGGCCTGCTCAAATTATTTAGATTATGCAGCAAACAAGGTTCTAACTATTTACTAACTGATTGGGGACGGTTTGCCTACCATTATGTAGAAAAACAGTACTCCCTTTATTATTTAAACCACTTATGGGCGGAGTCCATGCAACAACCCTGGATTGAGGAAATAAAGCTATGAGGACAGCCAAATGAAAACAAGACACTTTCTATCCCTTGCTCTCTTTGGGCTTCGTACCATTTTGTTTAAACGGCGGCAGCCGATCTTGGGAACGATCATCTTAACAGACTCCTGCAATTTACATTGCAAGCACTGTGCCGTTAACAACATTACCGGCCAAATGCTTTCCTATCAAGAAGCGAGGAAAGAAATGATCAATTTTTATCAAGAGGGCCTTCGGATTCTCTTTTTCTGCGGCGGTGAAACGCTTCTTTGGCAGGAGGCGGGAAAAACCGTCCGGGATTTAATTAGGGAAGCAAAGGAAATGGGTTTCTACCTGGTCAATATTGTTACCAACGGGACCATCGACTTAAATATCCCCGAAGCGGATGTTATTTTTCTAAGCCTGGATGGAACACAGCAAGCTCATAATTCGATTCGGGGGGATACTTATGATCTGATTCTGCAGAATTTGCAAAAAACAGATCATTGCAATATCTGCATCTACATGGCCATTAACAAATTAAATTATCACGACATTGAAAACCTATGTAAACTAGCCAAAAAACATCCCAAAATAAATTCTATATCCTTTAACTTTCACACGCCCTATCAAGGTACCGAATTTTTAAGTTTAAGCCATGCAGAAAAACAAATCGCGGTTACTGCCATAAAAAGCATGCTGAAAGATAAGCTGCCCATTTTCAATTTACCCAGTGCTCTTGATGCTTATTTAAAAAATGAATGGTCAAGGCCCTGCTACCAGTGTATCGTATCTGAAAACAAGCAAAGATACCTCTGTGGCAGATGTGTGGAAATAGCTGGCCTCTGCCATGAGTGTGGCTATCTATTTGCAGTAGAATTTTCTCTGCTCTGTAAGGGCAAGATAAGAACCATCTTGGAGATGTTAAAAACATATCTCAAATTTGTTTAGCTCTGGTGCAGCTAAAGCTATTTTATTTTTCTACATATATTTTACCAGTTATTTCTTAATAGAAATTAAGAAACCGCCTAAAACCTTTTGTTTTAGACGGTTTGCTTGACTATGTTTTCACATAGCCCCCTTTTATTTAGCCATTAGTATTTTTGAAAGTTTGGCAACAGGTATCATCAACACTGTTGGCAGGTGTGTGGGAAAGACTGTGTAGGTCGGCATTCGGTTTAATGCCGCCGCCCTGACCGTCATTTTGTACAATAATCTGTTGTGCTGAGCATATGTTTCCTTCTGAGTGATATTTGCAGTTAGAAACAGTGCATGCTACATCTGGCATAGATAATCCCTCCTTTATTATTTCAAGGATAGGATTCTCTCATTATTAATAAATTATTCCTCGTCCTTTGATTTTAATGATGATCGCATCCGGCTCGCTTGCCTGTAACCTTTCGATTGTACCCTTTAAGGGCGCGGGCCAAGCCTTTCTAAACAGGTATCGGAGCAAATTGAAAGTCATAAAGGACGCCATCTGCTGTCTTTAAAATACTCTCCCAAGATGCTGCGGAAGATTTGTCATAGACACCATAGACTTTCATTCCCGCTTCCCGTGCACTGCAAACAGCGGGAAAAATATCTTCAAATACAATACAATTTTCAGGCGCAACTTTCATCTTTTCAGCCGCGTAGAGAAAAATATCCGGAAATTCCTTTCCTCGTGCTACCTCCTCCGTTGAACACAGGACATCAAAAAGATCAAGTATTCGGTTATTTCGCAAAGCAGGGATATAAAGAACAGGAGGAAGACCTGTGGCTACAGCAAGCTTGGTGCCGCGTGCCTTTAACTTACTCAAATACTCTCCTGCATACTGCTTCATTCGTACAGTATGACTATACTTGGCTAGGGCCATGTCATTCCATTCGTTAATGATGGCAGCTGGTTCCTCTGAAAACCCGAACAACTTTATGGTATATTCAGCCGCCTCCTGAAAACTAAGGGCACAAATTTCATTGATATAATCATCCGGAACGGACAACCCTCGTTTTGCTAAAAATTCAACATCAATATCTTCCCAAACACCCATGGAATCAAGGAGAGTGCCGTCAAGGTCAAATATAGCCGCTTGAAAATCAATCATTCCTTTTCTCCTATGAGGACAGATTTTTTAGCTCTCTTGCCGCAGCTTTTATGTCCTGTGCCGAAAGAATAGCGGAAACCACAGCCAAGCCATTTATTCCTGTACCAATAAATTTTGGTATGGTCGCTTTATTGATACCGCCAATCACAACAATTGGAATCGATACATCGCTGCGTATCTGTCCAAGCTCAGCCAGCGATACCAGGTGTGCATCTGTTTTTGTCTCTGTTGCAAACATGGCCCCCACGCCGAGATAATCTGCACCGTCAGCCTGTGCCTGTTTCGCTTCCTGCAAAGTGGCAGCAGATACACCAAGAATTTTATTCGGTCCGATGATTCGTCGGACTGTTGCTGCGGGAAGGTCGTTCTGTCCAACATGTACACCTGCGGCATCAACAGCAAGGGCAATATCCACTCGGTCATTGATGATCAGTGGGATATCATAGCGATCGGTTATGCCCTTTACCTTTTGGGCGATCTTAAAAAAGTCAAGGGAAGATACGGTCTTTTCCCTGAGTTGTACCAATGTGCAGCCGCCCAGGATGGCACTTTCCACTGCTTCCGCCAACGAAGGAGCGTTCATTCGTTCGCGGTCGGTTACTAAATAGAGGGAATAGTCCACATTATACTTCATGGTATTTCATCTTTTCTTCCAATATATTTGCGTCCATCTTGCTGATGGCATCCAGAATTCCGATATGGAAACTGCCGTTTCCAACCTGACCAGCCTTCTCATAAGCCAGTTCACCTGCAATACCCATGCAAAGCAATGCCGCAACGGTTCCTTCCAAGGCCTGATTCGGCATCGCTCCGCAAAAGGAGCCAATCAAGGACGAACACATGCAGCCTGTTCCCGTCACACCGGAAAGTGCGGGATGTCCATTGTGAATATGCATGGTCCTCTTTCCATCGGAAACCGTATCCACAGCACCTGTAATTGCCACTACACAGCCCAGTCTTTGCGCCAAATTCCGGGCAATTTCCGCAGTATCTCCGCCATCCTGTTCAGAGGCATCCACTCCTTTTGTATTGGCCGAAAGCCCTGCAATAAAGCGAACCTCCGAAAGATTGCCGCGCACCACGGCAACTTTTACTTCGTTAAGAATGCGCGCGGCAGCTTCGTTGCGCAGCTTAGATGCGCCGGCTCCTACGGGATCAAATACCACAGGGATGCCATTTTGGTTGGCGCTCTTTCCGGCAATCAGCATTGCCTCTATCGTTCGGCTATTGAGCGTTCCGATATTGAGTACCACGGCGGAAGCAATGGCGGCCATATCACCTGCTTCTTCAATGGCGTCAGCCATGATGGGCGATGCACCAATGGACAGCGTAATATTGGCACAGTCATTTACTGTAACATAATTGGTAATATGATGGACAAGTGGCCTTTGACTGCGCACAAGAGTAAGCAGTTGGGCCATTTCCCTTGTATTTGTCATTTTTATTTCCTCCTATCATTAACCATTTTGTTAATGTTGTGCTTAGCGCAAACCATTGCGATAAAGGTCATAGAAGTGATGGGTTGGGCCATTTCCCTTGCCAATCGGCAAGGAATGTTCAATGGCAGTTGTTACATACCGCTTGGCACGTTCCATTGCTTCAGGAACGGAAAGTCCAAGAGCAAGGTTGGACGCAATAGCGGAAGAAAAGGTACAACCCGTGCCATGTGTGTTTTTCGTGTTGATGCGATGTGTTTCATAACGATAAATACGTTCACCGTCATATAAGACATCGACTGCATTGCCAACAGCATGTCCGCCTTTGACAATAATATTTTTACAGCCCATTTCATGAATCCTCTTGGCAGCGGTCTCCATGTCCCCTATATTGCTAATTTCCATGCGTGAGATCTTTTCTGCTTCCGGAATATTGGGAGTGAGAAAATCCGCGCAGGGGATAATGACCCTGATTAGCGTGTTAACTGCATCGGGATTCATCAATGGATAGCCGTTTTTGGCATACATCACAGGATCAACCACAATATTATTCGGTTTGTAATGATGAAGCCTTTCTGCAACTGCCTCCATGCAGGACGGTGTAGAAAGCATACCGATTTTCACAGCATGTACTTCAATATCCTCGAACACGGCGTCAATTTGCTTTTTGATCATATCAGGCGTAACATCCTGTATGTCGATGACACGGCTTGTATTTTCTGCTACCACCGATACAATCACGCTCATGCCAAAAACCCCATGGGCAGAAAATGTTTTGAGATCAGCCTGTATGCCAGCACCGCCGCTGCAATCCGATCCCGCAATACTTAATACGTTTTTCAAATATAAATCCTCCTTGTATAAAATTGAATAATAACCCTTAAAATGAATTAGGTTATCTAAACAAAAATCGGGTGCCATCCAAATTTCGGAAAGCACCCAATTACATAGTATAACGGATTTGCCTCCCTACGCTGGTCTTAACCAACAGGTTCAAAGGGTCAGGTTTTACCTTCTCAACTCCGAAGAGTCCCCCCGCAAAAAGTAGTATGATTCTTTTATCATTTATTACTTTGCTTCAACGTAACGTCATAATTATTGATAATTATTGTATAATAATCAATTGAATATGTCACTCAAAACTTTCGTTTTCGTCGCCAGACGTTTTAAAAATAATTTGTTATGATTCGTCTTCCTTCGATTTTCCGTATAGGGCATCGATAAAATCCTTCGGGTTAAAGGGACGCAAATCGTCCATGCGTTCGCCAATGCCAATGAGCTTAACTGGAATGGCCATTTCTGTTACGATGGAGGTTACCACCCCACCCTTCGCTGTACCATCTAATTTGGTTAAAGCAATACCGGTTACATTCACCGCTTCGCTAAAAACTTTAACTTGACTGAGGGCATTTTGGCCCGTGGTGGCATCCAGCACCAACAGTACCTCATGGGGCGCCCCGGGCATTTCCCGTGAAGTTATTTTGTGAACCTTTCTTAATTCCTCCATCAAGTTGCTTTTATTATGTAAACGACCAGCGGTATCAATTAAAAGAATATCTGCTTTACGGGAACGGGCAGCATGCACAGCATCATAGGCCACAGCCCCTGGATCGGAACCCTCCTGATGCTTGATCAGTTCCACCCCTACTCTTTCAGCCCATATCTCAAGTTGGTCAATGGCTGCGGCCCGGAAGGTATCTCCCGCTGCCAGCATGACCTTTTTACCCTGTTCCTTGTAATTATGGGCCATTTTCCCAATGGTAGTGGTTTTGCCTACACCATTTACCCCCACCACCATGATCACCGTGGGGCCGTCCTCACTTAGCTTAATGGGGGTCATTTTCTCACCCATTAAATATGCCAATTCCTCCTGGAATATATCTTTTAGGCGAGAAGCCTCCTGAACATTTCTGGCCTTGACACCTTTACGCACTCGTTCTACCAGCATCATGGCTGTATTGACCCCGACATCGGCCTGGATCAAAACCTCTTCTAACTCTTCATATAAATCTTCATCGATACCCTTACGACCAGTAACCACCTGATCAATTTTTTCAATAAAGCTATGGCGGGTTTTGCTTAAGCTTTCTTTTAGCCTGTTAAAAAAGCCCACTGTTAAACCTCCAGTTCAAACCTCAATATTTTGGCCAGGGCCTGTCCCTACTATAATGCCTGCTATCGAACCATGTCAACCTTACCCAGGTCCGTGTATTAGGCTAACTTCTTCTTTCCCTTGGCCTCATCCAAGGACATGGAAAGTAATTTAGTCACTCCCGTTTCGTCCATTGTTACGCCATAAAGAGCATCTGCTTTTTCCATTGTCCCTTTACGGTGGCTAATCACAATAAATTGAACTTCATCCGAGGTACGGCAGAGGTACTCAGCAAACCGATGTACATTGGCTTCATCCAAAGATGCTTCTATCTCATCCAGCACACAAAAGGGACTGGGTTTAAACTTTAATATGGCAAAAAGCAAAGCGATGGCTGTTAAAGCCCTCTCTCCTCCGGATAGCAAGGATAGGCTTTGGTTCTTTTTGCCAGGCGGCTGGGCAGTAATTTCGATGCCACAGGATAGCGTATCCCCTTCGGTAAGATTCATGCTGGCACCACCACCGCCGAATAATTGCTCAAATATCCGTGCAAAATTTTGATTGATGATCTTAAAGGCTGTTTCAAATTGACCGGACATCAACCGATTCAGTTCATCGATCAGCTGACCCAGGGAATTTCTGCTCTCTTCTAAATCAACTCTTTGTTCCTCCAGGAAGTTATATCTTGTTACAACTTCCTGATATTCTGTTTCAGCCCTTTCATTGACCGGACCCATCTCCGCCATACTTGATTTTAGCAGTTGTAATTCACTGCGAACCTGTTTTTTATTTGCTGCGGGCAATACCGTCATTTGAGCTGGATCATCGATCGCATGTTCCTTTAACCTTTCAGCTAATAGTTCTAATTCCGTTTGAATCCGAGCCTGCTGCAGTTCAAGGGAGTGAACCTTCTGACTGGTCTGCAACCATAGTTCCTGTTTTGCACGTAGGGTTTTTTCCTGTTCCTCAACCATACTAGCCGCGGTCTCCCGGCTAGCCTGGGCTTGCTTAAGATGTGCCTTGGCTTTACGATGCTCCTCTTGTAAACTTTTGAGATCCAAAGTCACTTGTGCTTGCTGTTGTGCCAATTCAGCATTTCTCTTGCATAAACCCTGGAGAAGTTCCTGGGACGCTGTAATTGTCGTCCTTCGCTCGTCCATTTCTTTTTCCAGTCGCTTAATAATTTTTTGTATACCAAGCATTTCCTGGTGTAATTCAGCCTGTCTTACCTTTTCCTGATTTACCTTGCTTTCCAGTTCTGCCTTTTGGTTCCTGGCTTTGGCAAGACCCTCTTGGGTTCGGTTAATTTCCCCTTGCAACTGTGTTAACTCCCCTTCCAAAAGGGATCGTTTTGTGCTGGCTTCCCTTTCAGACTGGGACCAATGTTCCATCTCTCGTTCAATGTTGTGCATTTGATAGTGGCTTTCCTGACGGCGTTCATTGGTGCGTGACAACTCTTCCCTGGTTTTGCTTAAATCCATTGCAGCGGCTTGGACATCTAAACCCAAGATTACTAACTTCTGTTGCAAATCCTTATTGCGCTCCAACCCTTGTTGTTGGAGTTGTTGTTGTTCTGTAAACTCCCTGGCTAAATCATTTACCTTTTGATGCAGTACCTGAACAACCTTTGCCAGCTCGTCCCTTTCCCGACGGGTATGCAGCATCCCACCCGCATTACGGACAGCTCCCCCACCGGTTAAGGATCCCCCAGGACTGAACAACTCTCCGGTAAGGGTTACAATGCGGATTCTTTGCTGCATTTGTCTGGCCACTTCGATGGCATTGCTCAGCGTATCCACCACAACCAGTCGGCCCAATAGCAGTTCAACCACCTGACGATATTTGCCTTCTGTTTTAATTAAATTCGCTGCCAAACCAATAACACCAGGCAAACCCAGTGCCCTTTTCTCCCAATCGCCGGCGGGGGTAGGTCGTAAGGAATCCAGGGGTAAAAAGGTTGCCCTGCCTAAATTATGTCTCTTTAAATATTCAATGGCTTCCTTGGCCTGACGGGAAGATTCTGTTACCAGGTTTTGCAATGCTCCCCCCAGGGCTGCTTCCATGGCAGTCTCAAATCCCCGGGGTACCTTAATCAGGTCTGCCACTGCACCACAGATACCAAGAGAACCGTCGTTTTTCTGATTGGTGGCCTTTAATAACTCCCGCACTGGTTTCATGAAACCACTATGTGAATGAAGGCTTTCTTCCAATACCTTTAAACGTGAATGCTTGGCAACCATTTCTTCCTTAGCGGTGGCTAGTTTAGCCTGGAGCTGAGATAGCACTTCCTGCAGTCGATGTAGTTCCCCTTCTGACCCATGATGGTCCTGCTCAACCTGCTGCCTTGCCAAATTAAGCTTTTCTGTCTTCTTCCTATAATCTTCTATCAGTAGACCAAGGGCCTGTTCCTTTTCTTGAGCATCCTCTAACACTTTTTTTAGGTGTTCTAAGCGATGGGCTAATTGCCCTTTTCTGTCATTGGCCTGGCTCTGTAAATTACGTTGGTTGGCAACCTTATTTAGTTGCTCGATTAAATCTGTATTAAGATTCTGGAATAACTCCTGCTTGCTCAATAGGTTTTGATCGATCTCTTTCAGCAAATCATCATAATCATTCTTTCCCTGAACACGCATGCATTCTTTAATCTCTTTACTCTTTACCTTTTCTTCCGTCCATTCTTGATTTAGCCGTTGTAACAAATCGGTTGATTCCTGGACCTCTTTCTCTACCCTTTGTTGTTCAAGCTTATTGTGATTAATTTGTTCCGTTATTAGATCATTTTTGTTATTTAACCGATCCATGCTGCTAACGAAGCCAAGAAACTTCTCTTTTAGAGCATTAATCTCTATTTCTATTTTATGGAGCTCAGACTTGGCCATTTCCAGTTCCTTTTCCATGGCTGGTCTTTCATCCTTATAATCTTCTTTAAGTTTTGTCAGTTGACTTTTTAAATCCTCTGCCTTAATCGTTAGGTCTTCCCAGTCTCTCCGATATAAAGATAAGGCCAAAGCACTGGCTTGATCGGATAAAACCTTATATTCTCTGGCCTTCGCTGCTTGTTGTGCCAGGGGCTCAAGGCGCCCTGCCAGTTCGTTAATGATATCTGAAACTCTGTTTAGATCTTGCTGCGCCACAGCTAATTTTCGTAAAGCTTCTTCTTTTCGATGACGGTATTTTACGATCCCGGCAGCTTCCTCAATAATTGAGCGCCTTTCCTCGGGTCGACTGCTCAAAATCTCATCTACCTTACCTTGCCCAATAAGAGAGTAGGCCCCGCGGCCTAAACCAGTATCCATAAACAGTGCATGGATATCCTTAAGCCTGCAGGGCACCTTATTAATTAAATACTCACTTTCCCCAGAACGATATAAACGTCTGGTAACGGATACTTCCTCATAGGGCAAGGAGAACATTTTGGCAGTGTTGTCCAAGGTTAGGGTTACTTCCGCCATACCAATGGGCTTTCTCTTGTAACTGCCGGCAAAAATAACATCCTCCATGCGTCCGCCCCTTAGTGAAGAGACCCGTTGTTCACCAAGACACCAGCTTATGGCATCGGAGATATTACTTTTGCCACTGCCGTTAGGGCCCACAACCACGGATAAACCTCGGTCAAACTCCAATTTAACACGGTCACCAAAGGACTTAAAGCCCTGAATATCCAATCTTTTTAAACCCAATACGCCTGCCCCCTGTTACCGCTTCTTTATCGGGTGGGTCCAACTAATTTAGCACTCGATTTCTTAATATCATCAATATTTTTAAAAGCATCCCTGGCTGCCCGTTGTTCAGCCTCTTTTTTGGAATGACCCCTGCCCTTACCAATAATTACGCCCCGGTAAATAACACCTGCTGTAAAGGTTTTATCGTGATCCGGGCCAGTTTCATCCATAATGGTATAGGTTAGAGGTTCCGGGGATGATTGTTGTAAAATCTCTTGTAGTTCCGTTTTATAATCCCTATCTAACCTTCCCGCCACAACATCATCAATGATCGGACTGAGTTGATTCAAAACAAAGTCCCTGGAGATGTCCAACCCCTGATCCAAGTAGATCGCACCTAGTAACGCCTCAAAGGCATCGGCCAGGATGGATGGCCGCTCCCTGCCGCCGGAACGCTCTTCACCACGCCCCATGCGCAGGCAACGGCCCAGATCCAATCCCCGGGCTACTTTAGCCAGCGAAGGTTCGCAGACCGAAGCAGCCCTCATTTTAGTAAGTTCGCCTTCCGTTCTATCGGGGAATAGTTTATATAAATGCTCACTAATAATTAGTTCTAAAACGGCATCCCCCAAAAATTCTAATCTTTGGTTATGGCATAGCCCATGTCCTCTGCTTTCATGCACACAAGAACTATGGGTCAGTGCTTGTATTAGTAAAGTGGGATTATGCCATTTAAACCCCAATCGTGTTTTCAGGCGATTGGTTTGCTCGTCCTGTTTAGACAATATGAATCACCAACGATCTAAAGATTAAACTTTTTAAAGACCAAGGTAACGTTATGACCCCCGAACCCAAAGGAATTGGAAAGTGCAACATCAACCTTCATTTCCTTTGCCTTGTTAGGAGCAAAATCCAGGTCAAAGGCAGGGTCAATATTATCTAAGTTAATGGTGGGGGGGACTAGACTATTTTTAACAGCCAATATCGAGGCAATCCCCTCAATGGCCCCAGCAGCCCCCAGCATATGCCCAGTCATCGATTTGGTAGAACTAACCACCAAGTTATAGGCATGTTCACCAAAAACTTTTTTAATCGCTCCCACTTCCGCCACATCCCCCACGGGAGTGGAGGTGCCATGGGCGTTAATGTACTGAACATCCTCCGGTTTTAGTCCTGCATCTTCCAGGGCCATGCGCATAGCGGATGATGCACCCGATCCTTCCGGATCCGAAGCAGTAATGTGGTAAGCGTCACAGGAACTGCCATAGCCGACTATTTCAGCATAAATATGGGCGCCCCTCTTTTGGGCATGTTCCAGGGTTTCTACTACCAGCATGGCGGCGCCTTCCCCCATGACAAAGCCATCCCGGTCGACATCAAAGGGTCTGCTGGCCCGTTCTGGTTCTTCATTGTTGGTGGACATGGCCTTAGCGGCACAGAAACCTGCCACCGCCAGTGGCGTAATGGGTGCTTCCGTTCCTCCGGTAATAACAACCTCCGCATTACCCCTCTGAATCAGCTTAAAGGCATCTCCAATGGCATTACCACTGGAAGCACAAGCTGTCACGGTTGTAATGTTCGTTCCTTTAAGGCCAAATTTTATCGCGATCTGACCGGCTGCCATGTTAGCAATCATCATTGGGATTAAGAAAGGACTGATCCTGCTGGGACCTCGATTAATCAGAATCTTGCATTGCTCCTCAAAGGTTTCCATCCCACCAATACCTGACCCAATAATTACACCGGTACGATCTTTATCCAACTCATTTAGATCAAGACCCGCATCCTCAATGGCCATTGCCGCAGAAACCACTGCATACTGAGAAAACTTGTCCATACGACGGGCTTCTTTTTTATCTAAATACTGGGAATAATCAAAGTCCTTTACCTCACCGGCAATTTGGGTAGCGTAGTCGGTCGGGTCGAATCTAGTGATTTTAGCAATTCCAGAAACCCCTGCTGTTAGAGCATTCCAGAATTTATCTAATCCGGTGCCTACAGGAGAGATTACTCCCATCCCTGTTACAACAACCCGTTTTAACAAAATAACTTCCTCCTTACATTCTTCTATGAAAAGAATAGGTACTTTATTCTTCAAGCCATTAGCTTTTAGCCTTTAGCTATCCCGAAAAATGGCCATGGGCCATCTCCTGAGCTAGCGAAGGATCTTCAAACATTGAAAGACTAACCCTTAAGGTCCCTCGCTAGCTCAGGATGACATTAAATTTTCATTCTTTGATGCTGCCGTTAAAGGCATGAAAGTCTTTTAGCTAAGGGCTAATAGCTAAAAGCTAATGGCTAATTGGGTAGTGGAAAAAAGCCCCGGTTTTTCTACCGGGACTTTTACCATATTACTGGCGGTCCTGGATAAATTTCACGGCATCTCCTACAGTGCGAATCTTTTCTGCCTCTTCATCAGGAATTTCCAGACCAAATTCTTCTTCTAAGGCCATGACTAATTCAACAATATCAAGAGAATCAGCACCCAGATCATCCACAAAAGAAGCTTCCATTGTTACATCAGCTTCCTCAACACCCAGTTGATCTACAATAATTGCTTTAATCTTATCAAACACAACTTCACCCCCCTCCGGGAATTAAATCTTGATCACTTAATTTATGAATATCGGGCAAATAGCCGCGATAGTTAGATTGAAATTCCTCCATCAACCCCAATGACTTGCCCTGTTATATAGCTGCAGAAATCGCTGGCCAAGAAGGCAACGATGCTAGCTACATCTTCTGGTTTTCCCAGACGGTTTAAGGCAACGGCTGAGGTTAACTTTTCTTTGGCATCCGGGGTTAAATGCTCTGTCATTTCGGTCATAATAAAGCCCGGTGCCACAGCATTTACCGTAATATTGCGCGGGCCAAGTTCTTTCGCCATTGATTTAGTAAGGCCGATTAAACCTGCCTTGGCCGCAGCATAGTTGGCTTGGCCTGCATTGCCATACTGCCCAACGACTGAAGAAATGTTAATAATGCGACCAGAGCGGGCCTTCACCATCGGTCTGGCCACAGCCTTAATGGTATTAAAGGCAGATTTAAGGTTCACAGATAATACGGTGTCCCAATCCTCTTCCTTCATTCTCAGAATTAAATTATCCCGGGTAACTCCGGCATTATTCACCAGAATATCGATTTTACCAAACTCAGTTAGAGCTGCACTGACCATCTCTTGTACTTGTTGTGTATCCGCTACATCAGCCTGATAAACCAATGCCCGACGTCCTAACTTGCGTATGGCAGCAGCGGTTTCTTCCGCAGCCTCCACCCGTCCAGCATAATTTACAACGATATCTGCCTGGGCTCCGGCCAGAGCCAAAGCAATGGCTTTACCAATACCCCGGGATGCCCCGGTGACAATGGCAACTTTACCGTTCAGAAACATTTTAGCCAACCTCCTTGAACAGTGCAAGGACTTTTTCCAAGCTTGCCATATCTTCTAAGTTACTGGTGCTTATTCCCTTGTTAATTTTCTTAACCAAACCGCATAATACCTTGCCAGGCCCTAATTCAACCACAGCACGAACACCCTCTGTTGCCATCCTTTGGACACTGTCTTCCCAAAGCACAGCTCCGGATATCTGCTTAATCAAAGAATCCTTAACCTCTGCTGCTGTCCTCACATAGTCAGCACTGACATTGGCTATAACTGGTATTTTAGGATCAAGAATTGAAACCTGGGCCAGTACTTCCGCCAATCTTTCACCGGCCGGAGCCATTAAACTGGAATGAAAGGGACCACTGACTGCCAGCTCCATGGCTCTTTTGGCACCGGCTCCCCGGCACAGTTCCATTGCCAACTTCAAAGCGGTCTTTTCCCCGGCAATGACGATTTGCCCCGGACAGTTAAAATTCACTGGCTCAACCACTCCGTTGGCGGACGCCTCCTGACAACAGGCAATAACCTTTTCCCTGGCCAAATTTAGAATGGCTGCCATACCACCGAAGCCAACCGGCGCGGCCTCTTGCATAAACTTCCCTCTCTGCCGTACAACCTTGATGGCATCCGAAAACTCTAGGGAACCGGCTGCCACCAGAGCAGAGTATTCACCTAGACTATGACCTGCCACCACGGTGGGCAACAACCCCGATTCCTGCTGTAAAACCCTCAGTGCCGCTACACTCATGGCCAGTAATGCAGGCTGTGTATTTACAGTGCTGTTAAGATCTTCCACCGGCCCCTCAAAGCATAATTTGGTTACGTTAAAGCCAAGTGCATCGTTCGCCTCTTCAAGGGTTTGACGAACCACCGAAAAATTGTCATACAAATCCCTACCCATACCCACATATTGGGAACCCTGGCCAGGGAATACAAATGCTGTGTTAGACAATTTCTAAAACTCCCCTCTGGCTAAGCGCCCTATTACTTGCTCAGCACCACCAATTATGTCCTGAATGATCGCCGCCGCCGGCTCAATTTTCTTGACCATGGCACAAATTTGCCCGGCCATTACGGACCCCTGCTGAATATCCCCTTCTACCATAGCCATTCTTAGCCGGCCGGCACCCAACTTTTCCAGTTCATCCGGAGAAGCACCCTGACGTTCTCTTTCTTCAAAGTGCCTGGTTAACTTATTACGAACAACCCGCACAGGATGGCCAGTGGTACGGCCAGTTACAACTGTTTCACGGTCTTTAGCCTTGATAATAACCTCTTTAACATTATCATGGATGGTACATTCCGCAGCACACATAAATCGGGTCCCCATTTGGATACCCTGGGCACCCAGAGCTAAGGCAGCCACCAAGCCTCTACCGTCAAAGAAGCCTCCGGCTGCAATAACTGGAATATCTACTGCATCCACCACCTGGGGTACCAGGGGCATGGTATGCAATTCCCCAATATGTCCCCCGGACTCTCCGCCCTCAGCAATGAGAGCATCCACACCCGCCCTGGCCATACGTTGACCTAGGGCCACAGAGGCAACAACGGGTATCACTTTGGTGCCAATTCCCTTTAAGGCGGGCACATATTTGCCCGGATTGCCAGCTCCGGTGGTAACCACAGGAACCCTTTCCTGGACGATTAGCTGCATGTTTTGTTCTGTAAAGGGAGACATTAGCATAATATTTACCCCAAAGGGTTTGTTTGTTAACCTTTTAGCCTTACTAATCTGTTCCTCAAGCCATTCAGTTGGTGCATGTCCTGACCCAATGATGCCCAAGCCACCAGCTTCGGAAACAGCTGCAGCCAATTCTGCGGTGGAGACCCAAGCCATACCGCCTTGCAAAATGGGGTACTCAACTCCTAATAAAGTACATAGCCTGGTATTTATCCTCATGTACTATCCCTGCCTTTCGCCCCACTTCAATACAACTCCACCAGAAGTTAAACCAGCCCCAAAGGCCACCATAACGATGTTGTCCCCTGCTTTTATGCGGCCAGTTTCCACGGCCTCTGCCAAAGCAATGGGAATAGAAGCGGAAGAGGTATTCCCGTAGCGGTCTAAATTTACAACAACTTTATCCATGGATAAACCTAATCTTTTAGCGGCATGTTCAATGATCCGATGGTTAGCCTGGTGAGGAATTAAGAGATCAATATCACTTAACTCTAAATTCGCCGCTTTGACCAGATTTAATGATTCTTCTTCCATAACCCTGACTGCATAGCGAAAGACTTCTTTGCCATTCATATGCACATAATGAAGCTTTTTCTCCAAAGTCAAGGGATCAGCCGGCATCTTCGAACCACCTGCCGGTATATAGAGATGTTGCCAGCCAGATCCCTCAGCACTTAACTTAGTGGCCAACACGCCTTCGCCTGCATGAACCGGACCAACCACCACAGCACCGGCCCCATCACCAAACAGGACGCAGGTGTTGCGATCCTCCCAGTTAACAACCTTGGATAGGTTCTCTGACCCAATAACAAGAATATGCTTCATTGCTCCGGTGGCTATAAATTGTGTGGCGATGGTTAGACCATAGACAAAGCCAGTACAACCTGCTTCTAAATCAAAGGCGCCAGCCCTGGTTGCACCCAGTTCCTGCTGCACCAGGCAGGCCCCTGCCGGTATAATCATATCCTTCGAACAGGTGGTTAAGATAATCAGATCCAATTCCTCTGGTCCTATGCCAGCATTCTCCAGTGCCTTACGGGAGGCCCGCAGGGCTAAATCCGATGTGGACATTTCTGGTTCAGCAATTCTACGTTCCTTGACCCCAGAACGTGACTTTATCCATTCGTCGGTGGTATCGACCATTTTTTCTAATTCTTTATTGGTAAGTATCCGTTCCGGCAGATAACTCCCTACCCCTAGAATACCAGCCTGAATTAGGTGGTTGGGCATCTATTCCTCTACCCCCTTGTCATTTTCCAGACTCTTTCTAATGGCCGGAACCAGTCCCTGTTCAACTGTCTCCTTAGCCACTCTTAAGGCGTTCTTAATCGCCCTGGCCTTCGAACTGCCATGACAAATCACCGAAACCCCGTTAACACCCAGTAGGGGTGCACCGCCATATTCAGCATAATCCATGCGACGCTTAAACCCGCCCATCATATGCATGATACGTTCCGTTCCGATAACATCTTCCAGTCTACCCAATTCTTGTTTAAACATCCCCAATATACTCATGGCCAGCCCCTCAGCTGACTTTAAAATAACGTTTCCCACAAAACCATCACAAACTGCTACATCACTGCTGCCAAGGAAAAGCTCTCTTCCCTCGACATTGCCAACAAAATTAATATTCGTTTCCTTTAACAGCTCATAGGTCGCTAAAGTCAATTCATTGCCTTTGGTTTCTTCAGAACCAATATTCACCAAGCCCACCTTGGGTGCAGGTAACCCTAAGACCTTTTCCGCGTAGAGAGAACCCATAATAGCAAACTGTTTAAGATGCTGGGGACGACAGTCCACATTGGCCCCGGCATCCAAAAGCACCAATGCACCCTTGGCAGTTGGCAGTAATGTACTAATGGCAGGGCGATCTACACCGGCAATACGACCCAAAATAAGTAAGGAGGAAGCCATTTGCGCTCCGGTATTGCCCGCTGATACGATGGCATCAGCGGCACCTTCCTTAACCAGTTTGGTTGCCACCACAATGGATGAGTTCTTCTTTTTACGGATGGCACTAACCGGATGTTCGTGCATACCCACTGCTTCTGGTGCATGAACGATGGAAATGAGATTATCTACAAAATTTCCAGATAATTCTCTTTCAATTTTTTCCTGATCCCCCACTAAAATTATCTCAATTCCTAATTCCTGGGCTGCATCCCTGGCACCTCGAACGATTTCCATCGGTGCATGATCGCCACCCATCGCATCTAACGCAATCTTAATCACTGGTTCTCCTCCTCTGCCAGGACAAAAACTATAAAAATCCCTTCCAAGACCACTGTTTCTCCTACCTGGGAGATAACCCTGACCGTCGTTCTATTCCCTTTTTGGCTGCCGATTTCTGCTCGACAAACCACTAAATCCCCTGACTTAACTTGGTGTTTAAATCTTACCCTGATATCACCTGTTAAGGCAATCTCTGCATCAATGATGGCAACGGCCAAAGAGTTTGCCTGGGCAAATAAATGATGTCCCCTTGCCACCTGATTTTTTCGCAGGGTCATTTCCGGTGTTATCTTTAAAAGTGATACGCCAAAACTACCTACTTTAATATCCAGCAGATCACCAACTAATTCGTCACTTCCCAGGGAACGAACCGAATTGTTAGTTTGTAGTGCGGTTTTCATCCGTTCTCTTAACTCAGGAATATGTAACTCAGACCGGTCCAGCCTGATGGTCTGAATACTTACACCAAACATACCTGCCAGTTCTTCGTCCTTAAGCAGGGGATTGTTTTGTAGATACCGGATCAAGTTTTTTTGCCGAAAAACTTTACCGCTGCCTCTTTTGGTCATAAAACCACCACAATATAATTAGTACCTGGTCCTAATTATAACCATATACTAGGTCAATTGCAAACCATTTCTCCTTGTTTTTTCCTTATAATGTAAATTTTTTCTTTATAATAATAAAGAAAAAACCCCTTCTCCCATGGAGAAAGGGTGCATTTTCACATTATTTATTGGCAGCAATAACTTCACGGTTCTTGTAGTAACCACATTCAGGGCAAAGATGATGTGGCTGGATCAAGACACGGCACTGCGGGCATGCTACCAAGCTGGGGGCTTCTAACTTCATATTCATAGCCCGGCGCTGTCTTCCCCGGTGCTTAGCAAGTTTCCTATGTGGAACACCCATTTTATTACACCCCCTTCAAGGAATTAAAAATTATTGTTGTAATTTTTTAAGTACAGCCAACCTTGGATCGATGGCTTTGCTTTCGCAGTCACACTGCTTTATATTTAGGTTACACCCACAGCCCTGGCATAAACCAGCACAGTCAGGTGAACAAACCACTCGCATGGGTATCGCCATTAATAGTGACTTAATTACCTCAGGCTCAATATCAAGGTCTTCTCCATCAAACTCAATCATTTCATCGTCTGGGTCATTTAAATCCCTTGTTCTGCCATAGATTTCATCAATCGTAGTATGTAAATTTAATTGAAAAGGTTCTAAACAACTCACACAATTGGTGGAAACGAAGGCCCTGGCCTCTCCCTTAAGCAAAAAGTTATTGTTCCTATTCATAATCTCACCGGAGACTTCTACTGGATCGATAAAGGTAAACTTCTGCCCACTTACCGTGATTTCATCAAGCTTCTTTTTAAATTCAAAGTTAATTCCTTCGCCAGCAGCATTCCTAATTTTTAGGATATTTATCTTCACTTGTTCACAAGTCACCTCGATTAACAAAATTCATTATATAAAGTGGCTAATTATTTGTCAAGGAAAATTACTGTATAATGGCAAACTGTCTGAAGCAAGTGGTCTAAAGTTAAGTATTTCCATTTATATATATGCTAAGGACTTTAATCAAAGGTACGGGGTGATATGGTTTGTCCTTAAAAAACCGCGGTCCTTTTTCTTTATTAAACAAACAAGAATACAAATCCCTGGTCTGGGTAGGTTTAGCCCTCTGTTTTGTATTGGGTATGATTATCCAACCCAAAATTGTCTATGAAGGTTCAGTAAATGGCCTTAAAACATGGTTTAATATTGTCCTTCCATCCCTGCTTCCCTTTTTTATAGCTTCGGAAATCCTCATGAAGTTAGGTCTTGTGCGCTTTATGGGGGTACTGCTGGAACCAGTTATGCGTCCCCTGTTTAACGTGCCCGGGGCCGGTGCCTTTGTCATGGTTATTGGTTTTACCAGTGGTTATCCGATTGGCAGTATGGTCACTGCCAACCTGCGGCAACAGGGACTGTGTACCAGAATAGAAGCCGAACGATTAATGAGCTTCACAAACAATTCCAGTCCTCTGTTTATGCTTACTGCCGTGTCAGTGGGTATGTTTGGGCGACCTGAATTGGGCGTTGTTATTGCGGGCTCCCATTACCTGGCAAATTTAGTATTAGGGCTGTTACTTCGTTTTCATGGTCGTGAAGATCGTAGTTTTGAGCAAAGCTTCCCTTCCTCCCGAAACATAAAACATGCCATTAGGGCCTTCCTGCATGATGCCTCCCAGGGTCGCCCACCCCTGGGTCAGCTCCTGGGAGAAGCAGTTGGTTCTTCCGTAAATAAACTATTAAACATCGGTGGGTTTATTATCTTGTTTGCCGTGATTATTCGATTGCTGGATTACGTAGGAGTCATAAAATTGCTGGCAGCCGTCCTGGGGGTACTATTAATCCCTCTGGGCTTCTCACCTGAAATATTTCAAGCCTTGGCCAGTGGCATGTTTGAAATGACCATTGGCACAAAGCTAGCATCCGAGGCCAATGCAACCGAATTACAAAGACTGATGGCAGTGGCAATGGTTTTAGGTTGGAGTGGCCTTTCTATTCATGCCCAGGTTGCTTCTATGATCGCCAAGACGGATATACGCATGGGAATTTTTGTGTTCACTCGAATTGCCCATGCAGCATTAGCAACCTTTTTTACTTGGCTGCTCTATAAGCCGCTAGGGATCACCACGGTCTTTACCGTACCAGTTTTCCAACCCATCTATCAACATTTTTCCTACTCTCCCTTTCTTATTTTGACCGGATTACTTTTAATCATGCTCTCTGCCACTTTTGCTTTAATCCTGGTTGGTTTATTTATTCATATCGTGTTCAGTTTTTATAAAAAACTAACAAGATAGTTGCGGAATTTCACTTTCTTAAAGAGGTATTGGGATTTGTTCTGTGGAAACAATAATTTAATATCTGTAAATGATTAGCCGTGAACTGGCTCTTAGCCTTTAGCTCTTAGTATTTAGTTCTTTGCTTAGACTAATGTCCAACAGCTAATAGCTAATAGCGACTGTCTATTCACATGCAAGGGTGGTGAAGTAAATGGCAGAATTAACCCCATTATTGGCCATTCATTCAGTAGCCATAATCGGGGCTTCCAAAAAGACCGGCAAAGTTGGCAATGTTTTGGTAAGGAATGTTATTAATAGTGGTTTTACTGGGGAAATATTTCCGGTTAACCCAACGGAAAAGGAGATTGAGGGTCTTGTTTGTTACCAAGGGATCCGTGATATTCCCAAGCCCATTGATCTAGCCGTTGTTTGCGTTCCTGCACTAAACTGTCCAGATGTAATGGAGGAATGTGGTAAAAAAGGCATTAAGCTTGCCGTGGTTATTTCTTCTTACTTTAGTGAAATCGGCCCAGAAGGACTTAAACTGGAAAAAAGACTTACTCATATTTGCAATAAATACGGTATACGAATGTTTGGTCCTAACTGCGAGGGGATTTTGGATACTCTCATACCGATCAATGCCTCTATCTCCCCATCATTCCCTATGCAAGGTGATATTGGTTTCATATCCCAAAGTGGTGCCATCTTGCTATCCATTATGGACTGGTCCAAAACAGTAGGTTTAGGCTTTAGCCGGGTTTTTAGTCTGGGTAATAAGGCCGATTTATGTGAAACAGGTTTAATTCATTACTTAGCGGATGATCCTTCAACGAAAGTAATCCTTTGTTATCTCGAAGATGTTCGAAAGGGCGAGGAATTTTTAGAGGCAGCCAGTCAGGCAAGCCAAAAAAAGCCGGTTATTGTACTTAAATTCGGTGCCAGTCAGGCCGGTGCCCTAGCAGCTTCCTCTCACACAGGGGTGGTGGGCAGTGACCTAGCCTATGAGACTGCTTTTACCCAGGCAGGTATTTTACGGGCCCGAACAATGACCGAGCTATTTGATTTAGCGAAAAGTTTTTCCTACCAGCCATTACCAAAGGGGGATCGGGTGGCAATCATCACCAATGCAGGTGGACCAGGTATTGTGGCTTCAGATACGGTAGAAAATTTCGGTTTGTCTATGGCACGCTTTGAAAAAGAGACCTTAGACTCCCTGAGAGAAAACCTACCTCTTGAGGCTAATATTTACAACCCTGTGGATATTGTTTTTGATGCCAAAGCGGACCGTTATGGCTTTGCCTTAGAAGCCGTGCTAAAAGATCCGAATGTAGACAGTGTGGTTATTATCGTTTGTCCTACGGCAGCGGCAGATCCTGAAAATATTGCCAGAACAATTATTGGCCTACGTGATCGCTACCCAGACAAACCTATTTTTGCTATTTATATGGGAGGTTTTGCTCTGGCTGAAGGGGCCAAAATGTTGACTAGAGCCAAAATTCCCAGTTTTACCTTTCCAGAACCAGCCATTTCTAGCATTTCAGGTATGGCAAAATATACTCGCCGGGCAGATAAGCAGACTGAAGGTGAAGAGATCTCCTTTACCGATATAGACTCCAACCGAGTAAAGGCCATTTTTTATGATGTAATCCGTGATCGACGCAGTGTGCTCCTAGGCAGCGAAGCTGCAGCCGTAGCAACAGCCTATGGAATTTCCGCAGTACCCGTTAAATTAGCAATAACACCCGAGGAAGCCGTAGCAATCGCGGAGACCATGGGCTACCCGGTGATTCTAAAGGTGGCTTCACCAAAGATTTTACACAAAACGGATGTGAGAGGCGTAAGCGGCGGCCTAAATAATGCCACGGAAGTTCACAACGCATTCCTTGATGTGATCGAAAATGTCCAACGTTATTTGCCGAATGTTATTCCCTATGGCATTGAGGTTAATAAAATGATGCCTAAGGGTACGGAGCTGATTGTTGGCATGACCCGGGATGTCCAGTTTGGCCCCTTAATTGCCTTTGGCTTAGGAGGGGTTTACGTAAATCTCTTAAAGGATGTCTCCTTTCGATTAGCAAAGGGCATCACCTTGGCGGAAATTGCCGCTATGATTTCAGAAACAAAGGCTTCCACCCTATTGCGGGGCTTCCGGGGCGAAAAACCGGCAGATATCATGAGTCTCATTGATATGATTGCACGGGCAGCAAAATTAATCTCAGATTTTGAAGAAATTAGTGAACTGGAAATCAACCCACTTTTTTCTTATCCTAACGGTTATGCCGCCCTCGATATTAAAATCACCATTGAATTGTAACAGCAATATATAAAACAACAGGAGGTGTTACCTGTGAAAAGCCTCTATATTATGGGTTCTGTGGGCAGTGGTAAAACTGCTATGGCAGTGGGACTTGCATTAAAATTTAAGCAAGAGGGATTAAAAGTAGCCTATTTTAAACCCGTTGGCAGTACGACTTTAACTTCCAAGGCCGATGAAGATGCCATCTTGATGAAAGAATTATTAAATATGCCTGAACCCCTGGAAATAATCTCACCTATAATAGCCAGTCCCCTCTATCTATCCCGAGGTAATCGATCTACCGAAATGCTGCGGGCGATTAAAGAGGCCTTTACTAAGGTATCCACAAACACAGACATCGTTATTATTGACAGTGCCATCTACCCTTACGCCCTAAGCACCATTGGTTTGGATTCACCCTCTTTGGCGGTTGAACTAAATGCCTCAGCCATCTACCTAATCAACGCCAAGAATGATTATACCTTGGATGAATCCGTTTTCCACAATCGATATATACAAAGTCGTGGTGTAAATCTTTTAGGCAATATATTTACCCATGTACCTATACCAATTCAAGCAAAAATTGAAGGGGTCTATAAGCCTTTACTGGCTGACATAGGCTTTTCCACCTTGGGTATTATTCCTAAACAAAGGGTACTATCTTCGCCATCCGTGGCCCAGGTACATGAACTATTAGGCGGGGAATTATTAACCGGGGAAGACAATCTTGATCTCCTAACCGAGGATATCATCGTGGGGGCAATGACCATTGAAAGTGCTCTGGTCCATTTACGCCGCGGCAACAACAAAATCTTCCTTATCGGCGGTGACCGCGCAGATATGGCTTTGGCAGCCCTGGAAACAAGCACGTCGGTAATCGTCCTTACCGGAGGCCTCTACCCCGATGTAAAAGTAATTAACCGTGCCATGGAAAAAGGTGTTCCTGTATTATTGGTTCACTATGACACCTATACGGCTATTGAACGCCTGAGTGAACTGGCTGGCCGCATTACACCTAAAAATCAAAACTGCATTCGCAAGGCCATTGAAAACGTAGAACGTTACTGTGATTGGCAAGGAATACTCAGAGAGTGCAAATAAAAAAGGATGGCGTATGCCATCCTTTTAGCTGTTAGCCTTCAGCCCTCAGCTTTTAAGAGGTGTGCCTTGGGCCATGAGCTTGGTTTTCCTTTAGGATATATAAGCTTTGTGATAACGAGGTAATCGGTTATTATCAAGGTAGCAAAAAAAGCCGAAGGCTGACGGCTTTAATTTACTTTCTCAACTCATCCCTGCCCTGTTGAATCTCCTCCAGCATCTTACCCAGCTTGTTCTCCATGGATTGGAGAAGTTCATCGGCATATCCCCTGGCACCATGCCGAATTTGGGCGGCAACCTCTTCGGCCTTTTTAATCGTTTCTTGGCCTAGTAATTCTGCCTTTTTTACAATTTCATGGTCTTCTGCCTTTTGTTCGATTTCTCTGGAAACATCTTCCAGCATGCGTTGAGCTTCTTTTTTAGACTCAGACAGCACCTTGTCTCTTTCTTTGACAAGCCACTTTGCCTGGCGAACTTCTTCAGGAAGCGAGGTGCGAATACGATCAAGGTAGTCTAAAACCTTATTTTCATCTACCATGACACGTCTAGTCATCGGCACCTTGGGGCTCTCCTCAATGAGTTCTTCCAGCTCATTCAGGATATTAAAGAGCTCCACAGTTTATCCCTCCTTGGTTATTTACCATAGCCGTATTTCTCTTTTATTTTTTGAGCAACCAGCTCCGGAACCATGCCACTCAAGCAACCACTAAAGGAGGCAACTTCCTTCACCGTTGTGGAACTAACGAAAGAATACTCGGCTTTGGTCATTAGGTAAATAGTTTCTATCTTTGGTTCCAATTTCTTATTTGTTAAAGCAAAAACAAATTCATTTTCAAAATCAGTAATGACCCTTAATCCCCGCACAATGGCAACCGCGTTTTTATTTATAGCATAGTGAACGGTAAGCCCATCAAAGGTATCTACACTAACATTAGAATATTTATCTAAAATCGTTTTTAAAATATCAACCCGTTCTTCCACTGAAAAAAGTGATTTTGATTTTTGAGTATTTTTGGCCACTGTAACAATAAGGTGATCAAAAAGTCCGATGGATCGTTCAATAATATCAATATGACCATTCGTAACAGGATCAAAGCTGCCGGGGTAAATCCCTATACGCATTGATTTTCCTCCTCAAAGCCTATAGAATGACAACATGGTATCTCCATACCGCTCCCGTCGAAATACCCTTAAACCCCCTACCATATCTGGCGGCAGGTCTGTCCTATCACTCTCCACTATCAATATTCCTTCATTTGTTAGTAGATCATATTCTAGAACTTTTTGCAGCGTAGGTATTTCAAAGCCCTTTTTATAGGGAGGGTCAATAAAAATCAACTCAAAGCTTTCTTTTTTTCTACCAAGTACTTGAATGGCTTGACTTACCTCGGTTGTCATTACCTCTGCCTTATCCAGTACATTGCATAATCTCAAATTTTCTCCAATGATTTTACTGGTATTGCGATCTTTTTCCACCAAAACAGCCTTTGCTGCACCTCGACTTAGGGCTTCTATAGCAACGGCACCTGTGCCACTAAATAAATCCAGTATTCGACTGCCTGGCACCTCATAGGAAAGAATATTAAAGAGAGCCTCTCTTACCCTATCCGATGTAGGCCGTGTGGACATTCCCTTAGGACTCTTTAAATTTCGTCCCTTGGCGGTTCCGGCAATAATGCGCAATACGAATAATTCCTCCTAAAACCTGGTTTGTGTTATACCTTAACATTCATTATTATAACACACTCGATTAAAAAAAATCGTTTTTTTTACATTGTAGACAAGTTTTGTATAAATTAGCTCTAGGAGGAACAGGATATTTATTAGCCGTCAGCCTTTAGCTTTTAGCACTTAGCAGCCTAAAAATGGTCCTGGGCCATGCGCTGTTGGCCTTGGGTTTTAGGCCATCAGCCGTCAGCCTGAGCTAGCAAAGGATCTTTTTCATCATTGAAAGGCTATCTGCAAGATCCTTCGCTAGCTCACGATGACAAAAAACATATACCCCAAAGTAAAACAATCATACAAGCCCAAGGCCCACGATGCATGGTTCAAGGCCTTCTCCATTGGCTATCCTAAAACTTGAAGGCTGATGGCTAATAAAGGAGGTTCTTATGGATACTAATTTCTTTAAAAACAACAACATAAGTCTAGATCTGGCGGTGGAGGCCAGGGAGGTAGTGCGGGGTCAAACAGGACAGGAAATACCTGGTTGTATTATGGAGAAGGAAAGCTATGACCATGCCACGGTAACAATTGTGCGAGTGGTAGAAAAATATGCAGAAGAAATAATGGGCAAACCACAGGGTAATTATATTACCATTGAGGCTCCTTCAATTCGTGAAAACAGCAAACAGTCCCATCAGGAGATTGCTGAAATCTTAGCCAAACAGTTATCTTCCTTATTTAGTTTGCCAGAACACGCCAATGTATTAGTGGTTGGTCTAGGAAATTGGAACGCCACGCCGGATGCCCTAGGCCCCAAGGTAGTGGGAATGACCCTCGTGACCAGACATATGTACAACTATGCCCCTGAGGAAATCCGGGGTGGCATGCGTTCGGTAAGTGCCCTCTCTCCCGGGGTGTTAGGTCTGACCGGCATTGAAACTGCAGAAATCATTAAGGGTGTAGTCGAAAAAATCAAACCTGAACTAGTAATCGCAGTAGACGCTTTAGCTTCTAGGTCAATTGAAAGAATTGGTACAACCATTCAACTTGCAGATACAGGCATAGCACCCGGTTCAGGAGTAGGAAATAAACGCAAAGGGCTAAATATCGAAACACTTGGTGTAAAAACAATTGCCATCGGTGTACCCACTGTTGTCCCAGCAGCGGTTATTGCCGGGGAAACATTGGATCGCTTAGTTGAACAAGCTAAAGATAAACCAGAGTTACAGGGCATCTATCAAAATATGAACTCGGAAAGCTTCCAGCCCATCATCAATGCTATCTTACAGCCCTATACTTCTGGTCAATTAATGGTAACCCCCAAGGAAATAGACACCCTCATTGAAAGCACCGCCAAAATCATTGCCGGTGGCATTTCCCTTGCCCTTCACCCAGCCATTAGTGCTGAGGAGTATAGTCAGTATTTGCATTAAACTCGGCATCGTTACCATGATCGGTTTTTGTTAAATAATCAGCACCGGTGGTTGGCTGAGTTAGACCGATCTTATTGCTTTCATCCGTATGACCAATTTCCTGTCCTACCTCAAAACGACTGGTATCTCTTTGTTTAAATTGAGATTTTTTATTATTTGCTGGCATCGTCATCACCTCTGGTATTATTATTTGACCAAGCAAATTGAACATACTTAGGAAAACATAACAAGGCGTGGAACATTTTCCACGCCTAACTTACGTCGCTATATTTAACAAAGTCAGGAAATCGCCGGGCAAATTGTGCGAAAAGCTGTTTATGCATGGGTGATTTTAAATTTGGGTTCGTACTTAATAATGCTTCCGCTTCTTTTTTGGCCTGTTCGATTTCTTTGCCATCTCTAACTAAATTGGCAATTTTAAATTCTGGCAAACCAGATTGACGGGTACCAAAAAACTCTCCCGGTCCACGCAGTTTCAAATCTTCTTCTGCTAAAACAAAACCATCCTGGGTACGACACATAGCAGCTATTCTTTCCTTCGCCTCATGGGTGGTTGGATCCCCCACCAAAAGGCAGTAGGATTGCTGACTACTTCGCCCCACCCTGCCCCTAAGTTGATGAAGCTGCGCCAGTCCAAAACGCTGGGCATCCCAAATAACCATCGCCGTGGCGTTGGCTACATCTACACCTACCTCAATTACCGTGGTGGAAACCAAAAGGTCAAGGGTACCCTGGCGAAAATCATTCATCGTTGTTTCTTTTTCCGCAGCCTTCAGGCGACCATGGAGTAATCCCACCGAACAGCCAACAAGAGCTTTTTTTAGCCTCTCATACAAATCCACTGCTGCTTGGGTGTCTATTTTTTCGGATTCTTCAACTAAGGGACAGACAACATAGGCCTGTCTGCCTTCTAATATCTGTTGCTTAATCAAGCCCACGGCTTTACCTGCTTGGGCTAGGCTAAGATGATGGGTTTTTATTTTCTGCCTGCCTGGGGGTAATTGGTCAATCACTGAAACATCAAGATCCCCATATAGGGTTAAGGCTAACGTGCGGGGTATCGGGGTTGCTGTCATGACCAGCACGTCTGGTACCGACCCTTTGTCCTGCAGGGCAGCCCGTTGGCGAACGCCAAACCTATGCTGCTCATCTACCACCACTAGACCTAAGTTTTGATAGTTCACCCCTTCAGAAATCAAGGCGTGGGTACCGATTACCACTTGGATTTTGCCATTTGCCACGGACGCCAATATTTCTTTCCTGCCCCTGCGGTTGCTGCCTGTTAATAAAGCCACCTTCACTCCCAAAGGTTCAAGTAGTTCTTGAATACTCCTAGCATGTTGCTCTGCTAAAAGCTCTGTGGGTGCCATTAGGGCCCCCTGCAGTCCGGCCCCTGCGGCCTTGCATAAGGCTAAAGCAGCAATGATGGTTTTACCTGCCCCTACATCACCCTGCAACAAACGATTCATGGGATACGGGCTTTTTAAATCTGCTGCAATTTCCTGCCACACCCTCTTCTGGGCCTCGGTTAAGGTAAAGGGTAAACTGTTGCTTAGACGCTCCGCAAGAACATCATCCTGATAGCTATGGGCTTTTGTTTTTTTATGAATACGCCCCTTTTGCAGAGACAGCCCCAACTCAAACAAAAATAGTTCTTCCAAAATAAACCTACGCCTGGCTCGCTGACAAGATTCCTGACTCTCAGGAAAATGTATCTCCCGCAGGGCCTCGGGCAGACAAGGTAAATTATACTTATCCAGCAGAGAGTCCGATAAAAATTCCTCTGCTAAGGATCCTACCTGATCAAGGGTTGTTTTTATTAAAGAACGGAAAAAGCGTTGATTGAGATGCTCCGTCAGGGGATAGATCGGCACAATTCTACCACTGTGCAGACCCTCATCTTCTCCTAATACTTCATGATCGGTAACTTGTATTTGCGGTATGCCATATTTTCTATCTATTTTTCCAGTAAGCAGAAGTTTTTTGCCCGGGGGATATTGTTTTTTTATGTAGGGCTGATTAAACCATACTGCATAAAAGGTGCCAGCCCCCTCCTGCAAAGCTAACTTCGTTATCGTCAGGCCCCTTCTGGGTTTGCTCTCCTGGGCTGCAATGACCATACCCTTAACGGTGGCAACATCCCCCTGGGCAAAGGAATGGGCTGGCCGGATGCTGCTCCGATCCTGATATTCCCTGGGAAAATGGTATAGTAAATCCCAAATTGTATAAATACCCAACCGTTCCAACTGAATGGCCCTCTGGGGTCCCACTCCCTTAACGTATTGAATTGATTGGTATAAGTCCAGCATAATATCACCATTTTATAAAAACATATGTTCTATTATAACATGGGGGGAAATTCCATGGTAGTAAGATTTATTATTTTTTATTTGATTTTAGCTTTATTTATGGTATACTATCCTAGTGAACATTGGCAAGTTATCCTAAGTTATGTGGTTATTGTGTCATTAAAGGAGGTGTAACAATGGCCAAGTGCGCAATTTGTGACAAAGGTGTAACCGTTGGCATTAAGTTAAGCCACTCTCATATTCGTACCAAGCGGACCTGGAAACCCAACTTGCAACGTGTTAAAGCGATCATTGATGGTTCCCCCAAGCGTATCATGGTATGCACCCGTTGTCTACGGAGTGGAAAAGTGCAGCGCGCTATCTAGTTGCACCTAAATCATATAGGTTTTTCAAAAACGGCCCTTTGGCCGTTTTTTATTTTTATAACAACCGATCATTCTTTCATTCGTTCTTAATCCGTTTTTATTGCATAACAAAAGGGAGCTCGCATACTAAAAAATTATGCAAACTCCCTTTCCTTCTATTTAGATGGTTTTCAACAAATTCGCCATTTCAATGGCTGTGTTGGCAGCTTCCCAACCTTTGTTGCCAGCTTTACTGCCAGCTCTTTCAATGGCTTGCTCAATGGTATCTACGGTCAGTATGCCAAAGATAACCGGCAGGTTACTATCAAGACTAACCTTCGCTATTCCTTTGGATACTTCGGCAGATACATAATCAAAGTGAGGAGTTGCTCCTCTGATTACAGCACCTAGACAAATAACACCGTCGTAACGCTGGGTATCCGCCATTTTCTTAGCCACCAGGGGAATTTCAAAGGCACCTGGTACATAGGCAATCTCAACATTCTCATCTTCCACCCCATGACGTTTGAGCGCATCCAGCGCACCGGTTAGCAATTTGTTCGTAATAAAGTCATTGAAACGTCCTACAACTATACCAAATTTTAAACCTTGTCCCAGTAAATGCCCTTCAAAAATTTTCTGCATGGTTTTCTCCTCCTGTTATAATGGATAATCTTTATTCATTCACCGTTTTTTTATTGGCTTCTTCTAAACTTAAAAGATGTCCCAATTTGCACTTCTTCGTACTCAGGTATTTTTCATTTGACTTTCCTGCTATGATTTCGATGGGTACACGGTCTACAACCTCTAAACCATAACCCTCTAAGCCGGCAATTTTACGTGGATTATTGGTCAGCAGTCTTATTTTTCTCAGTCCCAGATCAGCCAATATTTGAGCCCCAATGCCATAGTCCCGCAGGTCTGCGGGGAAGCCTAAGGCTAGGTTGGCCTCTACGGTATCTGCCCCCATATCTTGAAGTTTATAGGCCTTAATCTTATTCATCAGGCCGATACCCCGGCCTTCTTGTCTCATGTAAAGAAGTACGCCAACCCCTTCATTTTCGATGGCTTGCATAGCCCTTGCCAATTGATCCCCACAATCACAACGCACGGAGCCAAAAACATCCCCGGTTAAACATTCAGAGTGAACCCGTACTAAAGGTGCCTCCACACTGGATAGGTCCCCTTTGACCAAGGCAATATGTCCCTTGCCATCGATTAGGCTCTCATAGCCAACTGCTGTAAATTCACCGTATTGGGTAGGCATTTGGGCCGACTCAATTTTCTTAATAAATTTTTCGTGGTGTCTGCGGTATTTGATTAATTCCGCAATGGTGACTAGCTTTAAATCATGGGTTTTACAAAATTCCACCAATTCGGGAACCCTGGCCATGGTCCCATCATCCTTCATAATTTCACAAATAACCCCGGCCGATCTTAGACCTGCCAATCTAGCTAGATCCACCGCAGCCTCGGTATGACCAGTCCTTACCAAAACCCCGCCTTCCTGGGACCGCAAGGGAAATATATGACCTGGACGACGTAAATCTTCGGGTTTTGTATTGGGATCTAGCATTTTTTTAATGGTTAGGGCACGCTCAACAGCCGAAATACCTGTGCTGCATTCCTTTGCATCAACGGATACGGTAAAGGCAGTTCCATTGGGATCCGTGTTATTGGATACCATTGCCGGCAGATCCAATTCATCAAGACGCTGACCATATATGGGCATACAGATCAAACCGCGCCCGTAGGTGGCCATAAAGTTCACAGCCTCTGTTGTGGCTAATTCTGCAGCCATGACCAGGTCACCTTCATTTTCGCGATCTTCATCATCAACGACCACAATCATTTTTCCTGCACGAATATCTTCAATGGCCTCTTCAATTGTATTAAATTTGTATGTCATGACTTTTCCCCCTTATAAAAATCCGTTGGCTGCTAAAAATTCCAGATTAATTTTACTATCAGCAGCTTTGTCTTCCTGCTGCCCCTGTAATAACCGTTCGATATATTTGCCAATAATATCCGATTCAAGGTTCACAGAATTACCAATCTTCTTGTCTCCCAGGACAGTGGCCTGGGCTGTATGAGGAATTAATGATACTTGAAATTTATCCCCAGCAAAATCAACCACCGTAAGACTGGTACCATCGATGGCTACGGAACCTTTTTTAATAATATATTTCATCACCTGGGGTGGGGCCTGAATCGTAACGATGGTGGCAATATCATATCTTTCCTTACCAACAATGGTACCTATCCCATCCACGTGACCGGATACCATATGCCCCCCCATGCGGTCACCAAGCCGCAAAGCCCTTTCCAGGTTAACCGGACTGCCAGGCTTAAGATCCCTGAGGTTTGTTTTCGCCAGTGTCTCCGCCATTACATCGGCGGTAAAGGTCCCTTTATCCATTGTAGTAACGGTTAGACAAACACCATTGACAGCGATACTATCACCAATTTTTGTATCTTGCAGAACCTTGGAGCCTAAAATATGTAGTCCGGCTGAATCCGGTCCCTTTGATATACCCCTAATGGTGCCAATCTCTTCTACAATTCCGGTAAAGATATGCCATTCCCCCCTTTCGAGGTATAACCAGTCACGAGATAGTCTGTTCCCAACGGTTGCACTGACATCTGATAAATTTGGGTGGCATCCTGTAAACTTGTTATCCCTTCACCCCGGACAGGACCAGGGGCAAGGTCACCCCCGATAATTTTGGGTGCTATAAACCAAGCAATCTTATCAACGATACCAGCATTTAAGGCAGAACCACTGATTTTCCCGCCGCCTTCGATTAATACACTGGCTATTTGTTTTTCTCCCAGTAGTTCCATTAGTTTAGCCAGATCTACCCCTGGCCCTGCCCCAGGAACTACCATAATCTCTGCTCCGGCTGCCATTAGGCTTGCCTTACGTTCTACCGGTGCTGACTCATTTGTGGCAATAATCGTATGGGCCGCCGACTCCTGAATAAGCACTTGGCTAGCAGTAGGGGTTCGGGCCATGCTATCTACGATGATGCGGATGGGGTCTTTGCCTCTGACCTCAGGCAATCTCGCCGTAAGTGACGGATTATCTGCCAATACGGTATTTACTCCCACTAAAATGGCATCATATTGATCCCTTAACCGGTGGCCATATGCTCTGGCTTCATTACCGGTAATCCACTTTGATTCCCCACTGGCAGTTGCTATTTTGCCATCCAGACTGGTGGCAGCCTTTAATACCACAAAGGGCTTTTTGGTTGTAATGTATTTTATAAAAACCTCATTTAATTCTCTGGCCGCCTCTTCCAGCAGGCCGGATATTACTTCTATACCAGCATCCTTTAAAATATTTAGCCCCTTGCCAGCAACCAAGGGATTCGGGTCCAGCATGGCTGCCACAACCCTCTTCACTCCCGCCTTGATCAAAGCCTCTGTACAGGGGCCCGTTCTGCCATGATGACAACAGGGTTCCAAAGTAACATACACAGTGGCATCCTTAGCCCTTGCCTTGGCGTCGGCCAAGGCAACCACCTCGGCGTGGGCACCACCTGCTTTCGCGTGATAACCTTTGCCAACCACTTCGCCATCCTTTACCAAAACAGCCCCCACCATGGGGTTAGGGCTAGTACGGCCCCTTGCTTTGGCTGCCAGTTCAAGGGCCATTTGCATATAGCACCTGTCCTGATCCATTTTTTCATCCCCTTAGAAAAACTCTTTGTGCCTAATAAACAAAATAAAACCCTGAAAGGATCAGGGCTTTTTGGCAAAGGCAAGTAGGCCATGCAAAAGAATGCTTTTTGCAGGCTCAACTATAACCTTCTTCCATCCAGACTTTAACTGTCGGCTCTGGCATCTCACCAGATCATGCCCCAAGGGGCTCGCGGGCTTGGCCCTTTGGCCATACCGCCGGTAAGGAATTACACCTAACCCTGAAGGTTTTGTTTATTAATTTAACTCCATTATATTCCTGAGTTTGTTCGTATGTCAATCTTTAAATAACCCACTCAGGTTTTTACCTATATTTTGACCAGTTTGTTTCAAATCATGCATGTGGTACAAATGGGACAACAAACCTGTTCCTTTTGTACCTATAAAAAAGTGTCGCTTGACTACTAAGGGGTAGTTTCGCGACACTTCTTTACTTTATATAAATAAACGATCTACTGAACCAGTTCTTTGGTTTCCCGAGCAATCATTAATTCTTCATTGGTGGGAACAACCATTGCTACAAAGGGGGCACCGGGCTTACTGATGATAACTTCTTTACCCCGGGATTTGTTTTTCTCTTCATCAATTTGTAAACCCGTGTAGGCAAGTCCTTTTAAGACCCTTGCTCTCATGTCAACGGAATTTTCACCAATGCCACCGGTAAAGGCTACTATATCCAAACCACCCAGGGCTGCTGTGTAAGCTCCAATATATTTAATAATACCATAGGCAAACATACTCAAAGCTAATTCAGCTCTTTCGTTGCCTTTGTTGGCAGCATCTTCTAGGTCACGGAAATCACTGCTGATACCGGAAACACCCAATACGCCACTCTTCTTATTTAAGACATTACTAATATCTGCAAGACTTATTTGCTCCTTCTCCATTAGGAAAGAAACAATGGCTGGGTCCATATCCCCGGTTCTCGTACCCATCGGCAGACCTGGCAGAGGAGTAAAGCCCATGGAAGTATCCTGTGATACCCCATTGCCTACTGCAGAAATACTAGAACCATTGCCCAAATGGCAAACAACAATCTTTAACTCTTCAACGGGTTTGCCTAATATTTCCGCTGCCCGATAAGAAACAAACTTGTGAGAAGTGCCGTGGAAACCGTAACGACGAATTTTATACTTCTCATAATATTCGTAGGGAATAGCATAAGTATATGCTTGCTTGCTCATGGCTGAATGGAAAGCAGTATCAAACACTGCCACATGTGCTACATGGGGCATCAGTTCTTGACAAGTTTTAATACCCACAATATTGGGGGGATTGTGGAGAGGTGCCAATTCTGACATTTCCTCTAACACCTTCATCAGTTCAGCATCAATTACCACAGATGTATTAAATTTTTCACCGCCGTGTACCACACGGTGTCCTACAGCCTTAATTTCCGCGGTGTCCTTAATGGCACCATATTTTTCATCGGTAATGCATTTTAAAATGGTCTCAAGGGCAGCTTTGTGGTTTGGCAGGTCTTGCTCCAATACCAATTCTTCACCCTTACTATTTTCCTGCTTAATTCTGGAACCAGCGATCCCAATTCTTTCAGATAGGCCAGAAAGCAACACGGATTCTTGGGTCATGTCCATTAATTTATATTTAATAGATGAACTACCACAGTTAACAACTAAAACTAACAAGGGGGGTCCCTCCTCTAACGCGATTACTTATTTATCTATTTTACAAGCTCGGAAATATGTCCATGGATCTTATAGGCATATACGACATCACCGTTTCTTAAACCAACAGCATTTCCTTCATCAGTATCCACATGCATTTCTAATTGGTACTTGTCACTTACACGAACCAATACATCCCCAAAGATAATTCCTCTGGGTCCCTTGGCTCTTACATAAATTCTATCGCCATCTTCTAAACCGTATTTTTCAGCATCAGAAGTATGCATGTGAATATGACGAGCAGCAATGATAGCACCTTCATCTACGGTTACTGAGCCAGCAGGTCCAACTATTGTTACAGAGGCAGATCCTGCTAAATCGCCGGAGTCTCTAAGGGGAGCCTTAATGCCAATTTTGAAGCAGTCAGAAATAGAAAGTTCTACTTGGCTTTTCTTGCGTTCAGGTCCAAGTACGCGAACCTTTTCAATAACACCCTTGGGTCCAACAACGGTTACCATTTCTTCACAGGCAAATTGGTCTGGTTGAGAAAGATCTTTGAATCTCGTTAATACATGACCAGGTCCAAATAATATTTCCACGTGTTCTTTGGTCAGATGCACGTGACGGGCAGAAATCCCTACGGTGATAGTAATTGGAGTGATTTCATCTGGATTTACCTGAGTTGGCAGTTGAGCATTAGTTGCCATTGTACAACACTTCCTTTGTGAATTTTTTATTAGTTTTAACCCTGATGATATATAATTATGGGCAAAAATTATTTACATATTGGTATAGGCTTTGTGTTTTTAGACAAAAAAATGCAATTTTTTATTCTATCGCAGCTAGATCTATTATCATTATATCAACGATGTAATAAAAATGTAATTTTTCGTCGTCACAAAATTGATTTTATTTACTAAACCCCTTTTAAAGTTTGTGCACAATTTCTCATTTCTGATTTTATCTAGTTTTGACTTATATTTCAAGTCTATTTCATAACTCATTTTTCAGAATTTTTAATAAGGGTGTACAATTTTGAAAACTCCTTCATATGAAACTATTTTAAAAGGCTAAGGGCCTCTGAAATTTTAGGAATAACCTGTTTTTTTCTAGACACCAGGCCAGCAACAAACACCCCTTGTTCAGCAGTTACCCGAAAGGCTGTTGGAATAAGCGAATTGTTCCTTGCCTGATAGAGTAAATAGGAACCCTCGTTGATGATATCTGTAATGACCAGCATCGTCAAAATATAATTTTTGTGCTGATGGGTCTGGTCTACAAATTCTATAAACTGTTGTTTTCGATTAAATAAATCTTCCGTATCCAGCGTGAAAACCTGCGCTACTCCAATTGTACAACCCTCTAGCTCAAATTCCTTAAAGTCTTTATAAAAGATTTCTTGAATACTATAACCTTCCAAGGAGCTCCCTAGCTTAAACATTTCCATGGCAAAGTTCCCCATGTCAATTTTTACAATATTATTTAACTCTAAAGCTGACTCTTTATCTAAATCGGTAGTAGTAGGTGATTTAAAGAGTAAGGTATCCGATAGAATCCCAGCCAATAAAACCCCTGCGATTTGTTGCGTTATTTTAACATTGAATTCCCTAAACATTTGATAAACGATGGTACAGGTACTTCCTACGGGCATGTTACGGAAAGCAATGGGCTTCGTTGTACAGATATCGCCAATTTTATGGTGATCTACAATTTCTAGGATTTCAGCTTCATTTAACCCCTCGGCACTTTGGGAATATTCATTATGATCAACTAAGATCACCTTTTTCCTCCCTGGGTTAATAATATGCTTCTTGTTGATAAAGCCATGAAAAATATTTTCGTTATTAACTACAGGGTAATTTCTATAATTATTGTGTAAGACTTCTTCTTTTACCTCGTCAAGATAATCGTTTTCCTTAAACTTTACAATTCCACTGCTTTTCATAATGGAAGATACATAATTGCACTGGTTAATTAATTTTGATGTAGTATAGGTATCTAAAGGAACAGAAATCATGGCCACGTTATTTAATTGAGCCATTTGCAAATAGACCTCTGGAATTTCCCCTGATCCAGTAATAATAACTAATTTCACTCGGGAACGAATGACACACTCCAGAATATCATAACGATCCCCAACAATGATTATATCCTCTGGCCCCAAAGAACCTTGGATATTCTTATAGTAATAGGCAATTACAGAGATTTTGCCCGTTACGTTAAAATCTTGACCCGTAAGAATCTTACCATTCAGGTCTTTTACAATATTGTTCAAGGAAGTATCCAGCCTATAAAAATCACCCTTGATTAACTCCATGGCAATATCCTTTATAGTTAATATGCCTTGTAGTTGGTTTTTATCATTGACCACTGGCAGGGTTCTCATATTATTTTGTTCCATTCGTTTATAGGCTGATAGGATTGATGTACTCAGGGTAATGCCATCTACCCTGTCATACTCCAAATCTTTAACCTGCGTTTTAACATTTTCCAAAATAACCGGAGCAGCAATACCAAAGTGGTTTAAAACAAACTCAGTTTCTCTGTTGATTTTCCCCAAGGAACATGATACGGTTTTCAATCCTAAACAATTTTTAAGATATGAAAGGCCAATGGCCGAAGCCACAGAGTCTGTATCAGGATTTTTGTGTCCAATAACAAAAGAAGTCATTTTCGTCCTCCAAAAATACCAGAAAATTGTATTGTTTTATTAATATTTCGAATTCTAATTAATAAAACACAAATGCCCGTAAATCCAACAAAAATTGGATTTCCGGACAGCAAATGGCGGAGTGAAATTATAGGGTTTGGGCATTCTGATAAAAAACAGCTGGCGGTATGGCCTTTTGGCCATGCCACCCGCAGCGGTATTGTTTTATCGGGAGCATCTCCCAGATGCACCTGTTTGCAGAGAAAGAGTTCTCGTTTAGATGGTGGTCCAGCCACCATCAATCGTCAGAAGCTGACCAGTGGTATAGCTGGAAGCATCCGAAGCAAAATAAACCAGCGCGCCGTCCAACTCGCCCTCACGACCTGCACGCTTCATGGGGCAGTATGTGTCGAGCACCTGCTGGAACGCAGGGTCTGCGAACACCGCTTCGGTCAGCTCGGAGGGAAAGTAGGCCGGTCCGATAGCGTTGACGGTAATGTTGTACTGCGCCCACTCGTTGGCCATCTCCTTGGTCAGCATCTTCACCGCACCCTTGGCGGCGCAATAGGCACTCAAACCGGCGCCCGGCATCGCCACGCTGCTGTGAATCGAGCCGATGTTGATGATCTTGCCGTATTTGCGGGCGATCATACCTTTGCCAAACTCTCTGCTGGCAAAGTAAACGCCGTTGACGTTGACATCCATGACCCATTTCCAAGCCTCATCGCTCTGATCCTCGGCGGGAACGATTTGGCCGACACCCGCATTGTTCACGAGAATGTCCACCTTGCCAAAGGCTTCTTCAATTACCTGAACGGCTTTTTTTAGTGCCTCGCTGTCGGTCACATCGCAGGGAACCGAGATGCAGCGCACGCCCAGCTTCGAAATTTCCGCTTTTACCGCTTCCAGTTTGTCAACTCTGCGCGCCAGCAACGCAACATCGGCGCCCTGACGGGCAAGCGCTTTGGCAAACTGTACGCCTAGTCCAGAGGATGCTCCGGTGACGACTGCGGATTTTCCTGTCAGATCAAATAAGCCCATGGATTTTTCCACCTTTTCTAATTTTTGCATGACCAGGGCCACGCTGTTAATTTCGAGTATTATACCGTGATATCCTTGTGAATGCAAACCGACATGCTCACAGCAGTGCAAATTCCTGTTTGTCCGTATGTTTAAACAAGTCTTACGTTCACAATATCACGCTTTACTCCATAGAAAAGATATATCTTCCCGTAACGGAAAAATATGTAATGACAGGACTTGAACCAATTTACCCAAATTGGCATATACACTGCATTATAACACTTTTATCAAACCGTTGGAACCATTTATGACTTTTTTCTTCTTGTCATAGGCTGCTGTGGCTGAAGCAAGAACCTCAATCATCAGATCCGGTGTACCCTGGATGTTCCGTTCTCCGATATGGTAGATTGTATTTATTGTCCTATTATTTATCACACAAAATTTGCAGACGAATTATGTTTCCAGTAGTTGTTTCAAAAAATGATTAAAAGAAATGAAAAATCTTAATATATATATGAGTCCTTATATTTTCACGCCCCAATATTAATAACGCTTCATCCCCTATATTGCTAGTGGTTCTGTCATAATTTCCTATCTGCACGAATAAATTATACGGTATAACCATGCGGAAAGGGGAATGCGCATGAACGGTAATCAAATCAGCGAGTGCAACTACAAGGTAGACGCGCCGTACCCGCAGGTGCGGGTGGACGGTCAAAACCCCATTTATGCCCATGAGATGCTCAGCGACATGGCCGATGTTGTTTCCGAGATGAGCGACGTCTCTCGGTATTTCTATATCGCAGTCGTGACGCAGCAAAAGTATAGTTCGATTTCAACATGCTTTCATAATATCAGTATCGTTGAAATGCACCACCTCAACATGTTCGCTGAGCTTGCACGGCTGCTCGGCGCAGACCCGCGGCTTTGGAGCGGCCGGACACGCAAGCGCTGGTGGTCGCCATCGTTTATCCGTTACCCGCGCGAGTTGCGCGCACTGATAGCCGAATCAATCAAAGCAGAGACGGCAGCCATCCGCAAGTATTCCAGCCAGGCGAATACCATCCGCGATCCGAATATCGTAGCGATATTAAATCGCATCATACTCGACGAAGAACGTCACCTTCAGATTTTCAGCGAGATGTATCAGCAGATATAAGGGCGGTATCAGAAGAACCGAAGTTAAAGCTACCCGCTAAACTCCTGTTTTATCTGCGTTCATATCAGTGACATTATAACGAATTAAGAGGAAATAGGACGTCATAAAAAACAAAAACAGGCTGACACATTATCAGCCTGTTTTTGTTTTTATGACCATTCGAGGGTCATTCGACATGGTCGGGATGAAATTATAGGACTTGGAAAAAACCAGTAATATCAATGTTTTGCAGGTGGTCAGCGAGTAGTATTTACAATAATTATTTTAGAAATGAATAATTATCCTAAATGTATCCTTATACCCCTTAGCTAGTAGTATTCTTTCTTCAGAATTGAGAACTCTGTATTTACTACTATTGCAAAGCTCCATCCATTTTTGCTTTTTTGATGGGTTTTCGCAATGAAAATAATATTTGGCATGATGGTCGCTTCTAATATTGTTTTCTTCAATTTCCACTAAATGTGAATAAGGAATCGTATTAACTGTACCGCTTTTTTTATCAGTAATGGACAGGAACAGACTAATGCCGTTAATTTCGCTCTCAAACCGTATCCCTTGAAACATGAAACCGACTTCATTATCTGGTATATTAGGAAATTCAGAAATCTCTATATTGATGGAACTATATAGGTCGTGGATTAACGCTAAAACATCGAACAGTTTTGCTTGAGGATATTTGGCAATCCAATTATAGACCGATTTAGTCATAATATTCGGATAAGCTTTTTCTACCTGCAAAATATCCAACAAAGCATCAAAGTCCAATTCTTCGTCGTTCATGCGGTTGTCTTGTTTTACAAAGTCAATAAACGCGCTAATAGAATTGCAAGCAATCTTTGTGTCATTAATCTCCTGCTGAAAGTTAGATAGATCCATTTGAGAGATTTTCTTGAGCTTCTCCTCCCAGTAATTTTTAAGATCCATTTTATCTGTAGCATCAAACAGCTTAGTACCTTTTTTTATAATAATTATGACTTTATCTTTCATATCCATGGCTTTCGAAGCTTCGTACATACAGTTAACAGACCGTAGATAAGAATCACTCACATATAGTATCAGTTTGTCATGTAGTTTTATGGTGTCCATAAAATCATGAATATTGGCATTATATTCTAAATCTCTAATATCTCTCGTTAGCTGAATTTGAAACCGCAAAAATAAGTTATCAAGACGGTTTACATCATCGCTATTGTCCCAATTATAGGAAATGAAAATGCGCTTACCCATCAAATGTCACCTCATATCAACTAAAACCTGAAAGTTATTGCATAAAAACGGGATAATGCCCCATAAAAAGTATCACAGCATTTTAAGAGTTATGAGACTATACCTCTTAATGTAATGATTATGCCATTTCGACCAAATCCTGTCACTAATTTTGCTTTCGAGTGGAAGTGTAGAACTTTAAGTATATTTGGAACTGTAGACCCCCATATGAAATGGATATAAAAAGGCTGTCGACATAAATCGACGGCCTTCACAATTGGTCGGGATGACAGGACTTGAACCTGCGGCCTCACGGTCCCGAACCGTGCGCTCTACCAAACTGAGCTACATCCCGTTACTCTAATAACAGAAACCATTATGACTTATTGTTTTTCATTTGTCAAGATAATCATGCTTAATAAACCAATCTCCGTATAATTAGCTACTTTATGTAAATAATAGGTTTAGCTATTTATAAAGGCAGGGGGTACATCAATGTCTAGTTGTTGTGTTTGTGGCAAGGAAATGCATGAATCTAAAATGGTCTTCGAGGAAGAGCTAGAAAACAGCTATTGTGAAAATTGTTATCTGGCTGAGAGAGCCGCGGAATAAGGGGAGCCATGGTGGCTATGGGTCCATAAAGATGATCGGGGATGTCGCAACTAAGTATAAGCGACATTCCCTTTTTTGTTTCATCCTGAGCAAAAGCAAAGGATAACCGTGTTTAATTATCCTTTAATCTACTGCTGTTTGTCTTACCCATCATCGTCTGGTCCTTGTTCTGGTATTTCAGGACTCTGATTTTGCTCCGGTGCAGCCTCCTCATCCTTATTCCCAGAGCTACCCCACCAAAAGTCACCAAAACATGGAATTTGTGGTTCCGTTCCCTTAATAAAGTAAGCAGCCATTGTACTGCTGGATAAGGCCGAGGCTCGAAGCCCATCATAACCACAAATATAGGCCTCTATTACCCCTTCTGGTTTTATAAAATCCCTTGCTTCTTTCCCTTCTAAAGCTTTTTCCATAAAATTACCCCAAATTGGTGCAGCAATATCACTACCTGTTAGCCCAACATGCCTCGTCTTATCATCATATCCTATATAGACTGCAGCCACTAACTCCGGAGAATAACCAACAAACCAGGCATTTGTAGTTTGGTCCGTGGTTCCTGTTTTCCCTGCCACTGGCCTTGACACAATTCTGGATAACTGCGCCGCTGTACCACCTGGTTGAACAGCTGCCCGCAACATATCCGTTACAATATAAGCCACTTTCTCATCAATAACCTTAGAGATCTGTGGTCGGTTTTCTTCAATAACCCTGCCTGAAGGGTCCGTCACCTTTAAGATATACATCGGTTTAGTACGAATACCGGCATTGGCAAGAGGTCCAAAGGCAACAGCCATTTCCAAGGGTGTTACCTCTGAGGCACCCAAGGCAAGCGATAAGTAGGGATCCAACTTACTTTCAATGCCCATGGCCCTGGCATAGCGCACCAATTCCTGGGGGCCTAGACGATCTGCCAATTGAACGGATATTACATTATCTGAAATTGCCAAGGCCTGCTTGAGGACAAAGGGCCGATAATGGAAACCCTTATAGTCCTTCGGTGTGTAACCACCGGGATAGGTAGTGGGTTGGCAAAAAAAGGTTGAAGCTGCTGTATATCCTGAACCAATGGCTGCTGTATACAAAAACGGCTTAAAGGATGAGCCAGGTTGAGATTTAGCTAAAGCTCGGTTATACTGAGACTGTTGCCAATTTCTCCCTCCAACCATGGCTTTAATATAGCCGTTCTCAGGATCAATCGCAACCAAGGCCCCCTCAATTTCTGGATCAATTTGTTCTAAACGCTCAACAACCGCCTGCTCTGCAGCCCTCTGCATATCCAGGTCCAGTGTAGTTTGAATGGTTAGACCACTGGAATAAAGCAATTCCATACCGTCGGGATATTGATTTTTAAAATGCTTAACAATCTCGGCCACAAAGTAAGGTGCCTGCCGAAAATATTCTGTTTTGGCCTGGGGTTCAATGGTTTCTGCCACTGCTTGATCCCTTTGGTCTTGGGTAATCATACCTAATTCCAACATTCTGTTTAAAACTACCTGTTGTCTTTGCTTCGCTCCCTTTAAGTTGGTTGTGGGTGCATAATAACTAGGCGCCTTTGGTAGTCCTGCCAGTAGTGCACTCTCTCCTAGGGTTAAATCCTTGGCGTGTTTATCAAAATATGTTTGAGCAGCGGCCTCAATGCCATAGGCTCCCTGACCAAAGTAAACATTGTTTAAATATAAAGTCAATATTTCATCCTTTGTATAAGTCCGCTCTAATTGAACGGTATAGTATAATTCCTTTATTTTCCTGCCAAGGGTGCGCTCCGGCCCTAGATATAAATTTTTAGCCAGTTGCTGGGTAATGGTGCTGCCACCCTCAACAATACTAAGGTTGCGCAAATTTATAAAAGCTGCCCTGGCTAATCCCCTAAAATCTATACCAACGTGCTGATAAAAGCGATAATCTTCAATGGCAATGATTGCTTGCCGCATTTCCGGTGCAATTTGATCAAATTCTACCGGAATTTGATTGGTTTGGGATATCGTGGTGATTAGCTTGTTATTCGCATCGACAATTCTGGAAGGGGTAGGAATGTCTGTTACTGTTTGTCCCATGTTTGAACAACCAGCAGCCCACATGAAAACAATAACAAAACAAACGATTAGGAGTAAAAGCCGATAACGTTGCATTTTTTCCCTCCTAAAATACTTACTATTGAATCTTTGTTATTGTTTCCTTTGAATAAAATTGCTATGTAATTTCTCCGCACCAAAAATTCCCTGATAAATAACAAAGGGTGTAGCTAACTACTAAAACGTAGTATTGCAACACCCTTTTTGACTCTATACTTTGGTTGCCCTTGCGGCAAATACATGATTACCAATTTGGGTAATGACAGGTAGTGTTTTTATCCATTTATCTGTGGCAATAACCGGATTATAAAAGAATAGAGCACCACCAGTAGGATCTTGTCCACTTAATGCGTCTACCGCTGCTTTCACAGACTCCTCATCTGGCTCGAGATTAATCGAGCCGTCTTGAACCGGTGAGAATTGGTACACCCGATGGTTTTTCTCTAAAATAATTTCCCGAATACTTTTCGGAAAATCAGGGCTTTGCATACGATTTAGTATAACTGCCCCCACAGCTACTTTACCCAAATAGGATTCCCCTCTAGCCTCGGCATGAATAAGCCTCGCTAAAAGTTTAATATCCTCTCTGGATACATCTCCCCGTGAGAGAACCATACCGTAGGATGAGATATTTACTGCCGGAATAATAAGACTTTGATCTGGATATATTGTAGTATTCTTTAAATTATTGGCACGCATCAATTGACCAAGTGATACATGATAATCTTTGCACACCTGGTACAGGGTATCCCCTGGTTTAACTTTATAGCTTATTTCAGAATAAGATTGACCCGATTCGGAATTTTCAAATTCTAAACCGCCGGCACCGTCGCTAGTCCCTCCCACAGCTATTGTAGCACCCATAAACCCTGAGGTGACTGCTACCAAAACCGCCAATAATGTGGCGATTCTACGGTACTTCTTGTTCATAATTCCTCCTTTCTTACCCATCAGATAGTTTGTACAATTTTGTAAAGAATATACATTGCGGGAGGGAGGAAATAAATCAACATTATTGAGTAATAAAATGGGTTATTTAAATACAACGATAGTCGGAACTTTTTAGCCTTTAACCGTCAGCCATCCGCTTTTTTGCATGTTTTGCTTATGAAAAGGCCATCGCCCAAGGCCTACGGCTCATGACCATCTTCTACTCTATAAAGCTGACGGCTGATGGCTAAGTTTACTTCCTATAACGCTTATTTAGGTAAAAAAATAAAACGCCCTAAGGCGTTATTTTCAAAGATTCGATTAACTATACATCGATCTCATTAAAGTTTTTTTCTTTAATTCCGCTCTGTTGTTAACATCCGTACCTGCCCCTGTTTTTTTGGGCAGTTGCTGTTTTAGTCTATTTTGTTCAAACTGACGTTGAGAATTCTCTACTTCTTGAATGGTTCTAATATTATTTTTATGCCATTCCCTGAGGATGCTGCCGATATATTTGAAATTATGTTTACCTCGTATTACTGCCTGTCTTAATGCTTCTAATATTAACTCAACCTCATGATCATCCAACCAGATGGTAATTTGTTCAATCTCCATGGGTGAAAGAAGCCTGCCAAATTCATTTTCAAAGGCATGACACAGATCTTGTTCTCCGGAAGATAAAACAGCACCCAGCTCCTCATTGGTATAAGCCTTACCACCTGGATTATGTATTTTTTCTGAAATTTTATCCAGTTCCTTCTTCTGGTTAAGAGCCCATACTTCCGATAGTTCAAAGACAAGGGGCTCAAAATCATACCCTTGTTTTACAATACCTTCTTCTCCAATATAGTAATTCGTTATACCTATTACCCTCTTATCAAGCAATCCCTTGATTTGTTTTTCAATCTGAACCGGCTCCGCAGAAAGACAACTGGCCAGTATCTCCGGGCTTGGCATTAATAGGTTTTCTTCATTGCGAAGCCTTAACAACTGAATAACTAACATCATTTCCGAATCAGTAATGCCAACATCCCGATAATACCTAAGAAATAAATTAGGTATTCCCGTAATTCCCCCAGAAAAAATAGCTGAACCAAAATAAACGGTCATGTTGGTAGCATCAAATTCTTTTTTTAGAGCCCGTCTATTATTCTGTGACATGCCCCCAACCCCCTCATATCCCTTACAAATATATTATGGCAAAAATTATACTCTTGTCCACATTAGTTTCTCGACAAAGTTAATTAAAATCTGGGCTTATCTGTTTTGATTAGCGTTACTCTTTCATCTAAGCCTTATAACACGGTTTTCCTAAATTACAAATAGCAAGTTACAACTCCCTTCAAAATAAAAAATACAACAATAGGTTATTATATACTAAAAACGGGAGTGTCGCTATGTCCACAGATAATATATTTGATCATATTAAAACTTTACCGCATGACGAACAAAGGCAATTAGCAGATCATCTTCTCAATCATTTGTCGCAGAAACAGGAAGAGGATGAGGATGATCAAGATTTTAGTCTGTACAACCTCGATATTTTCTAAAGGGCAGTGCTGAGGCATTGCTCTTTTCCCGTACTACCAAATAACAGATTCCCGAGTTAAAGTAGTAAAAAACTGCAGGATATTCCGTTTTGTGCCACGAATTATTTTAGTTAAATAAAGAAAGAGCAGGTCATAGCATGGTTGTTGACATAAAGATTTTAGATAAGATTATTAAAGAGACGATTTCAACGATAAATCAAAGCAAAGAACAGATCTACTACATTGCAGAATCCGCCCGTATGGAGTTGCAAAGACTGGAAAATGAAATTAAAGAAGTAAGAAGCCGCTTATTCATAATCATTGATGAAGTTAATAAACTTGAACTTGAGGAACGAAAAACGAGGATCCGTCTAATGGATGTCAGTAAAGATTTTCGCAGCTACAAAGAAGAAGATATTAAAGAAGCCTACGAAAGGGCCCAAGTTACACAGTTAAAGTTAGTCATGCTGCGGGAAGAAGAAAAATCCATGCGTTTTAAACGGGATCACCTTGAGATATCCTTTAAGCGTATGAAAGATACCGCAAGTCGTGCGGAACAATTAGTTTCCCAGGTTAGTGTAGCACTACAATTCCTAAGCAACGATTTATCTGGAGTAAGTGAAAAACTGACAGATTTGTACGATATTAAACAGCTTGGCCTTTCGATTATCCGTGCCCAGGAAGAGGAAAGGAAAAGAGTGGCCAGGGAAATCCATGATGGCCCTGCCCAATCGATGGCCCATATCGTTATGAGGACTGATTTTTGTTCAAAATTATTGGAAATAAATCCCAGTAAAGTTGGCGGTGAGTTAGTTTCCTTGCAACAACTTGTTCGCCAAAGCTTACAAGACCTTCGAAAAATTATTTTTGATCTCAGGCCAATGGTATTAGATGACCTTGGACTTGTTCCCGCGGTTAAAAAATACCTCGAAGTCTTTCAAACACAAAATAATTTGATGGTAGACTTTAACTTCATAGGCAAGGAACAACGTTTTGATCCCTCAATGGAGGTAGCTGTCTTTCGAATTATTCAGGAAGCACTGGTAAATATAAAAAAACACGCCCAAGCCCAAAAGATTATGATAAAAATGGAGCTAATTTCCAAAAGAATTAACGTATCTATAATTGATGATGGTTGTGGGTTTTGCGTAGGCAGCATTAAACCCCGTGAGGACGGAAGTGGCTATGGACTGCTTGGGATGAAGGAAAGGATACAACTTTTAAAGGGTGCCCTGATGCTTAACTCAACTCCTGGTAAAGGGACAGAGATTCGTTTTTATTTACCATTGAAAAACTAACTAATCCTTACCTATTGAGAGTTTTTATAGCCTTCCATGGGTCAAGGATTGACTTGGGAGGTAAAGCAATGAAATTTATTAGAATACTGATAGCGGATGACCATGTTTTAATTAGGGAAGGCTTAAGGAAAATTTTATCCATTGAGCCTTGTATACAAGTGGTGGGTGAAGTATCTAACGGACAACAGGCCGTAGAATTTTGTGCCAAAAATTCAGTAGATATTGTTTTAATGGATATTAATATGCCTATGATGAATGGTATTGAAGCCTGTCGGCTGATCAAGGAAAATAGAACAAATATAGGCATCATTGCTCTAACTATCCACGATCAAGAGGATTATCTCTTTGAGCTTATCAAATATGGTATTTCCGGTTATATCTTGAAGGATGTTCACCCCGATCAGCTAATCAAGACTATTTTGGGGGTTGCCCGTGGAGAATCCTTTATTCCCCCATCTCTTACATCCCGGGTACTGGCTGAGTTAAGCAGACTTGCCACAGTTAGTAAAACAGAAAAGAAACGCCAATGCCTAACGGAAAGAGAAATAGAAGTTCTTAGACAGGTTGCCAAGGGCAAAAGCAATAAGGCCATTGCCAATGCCTTATATATCAGTGAAAAAACTGTTAAAAATCACCTAACAAATATATTTCAAAAGATTGGTGTGGTTGACCGTACCCAGGCCGCCCTTTATGCCATAAAAGAAAAAATCGTTAACCTATAAATAATTGGCCATGTGCAATTGCCCATGGCCATTAGTCTGTATTAAAACATCAGGAATCTTTTTTTCAGTAGTTTATAAAGTACCAGATAACCCACACCAACTGCCCCTATGATAATTAATGCAAAAATATGGTACATGGCCATACGATTTTTTAGAGATTCTATCTTTTGATCCCTTTCAGCAATTTGCTCCTGGATATCTTCCTTTTCCTTGGCCACGATCTCCTGCTCAGACTTTACCCGAAGTTTTTCTTCCTGTAACCGAGTCATTTCTTCCTGTAAATGAGTATTGGCTTGACTGAGATCCTTAATTCTTTCTTGTAACATGTATTCACCAGACTGGCCAGTGGTTTCATTAAAGGCGTTCCACAATACCAACCCGTCATTCTTGTCTAACTTCACTCCGTTTAAATAAGCAATGGTCGGGGTAACATCACAGATGCTTATCGGTGGTATTGTTCCCCCACTTTTAAAGGGTAAACCTTTCATAATAAGTGGTGGTGCCCCCAGGGTACCACAAAGAACAATCATCGAGCTGTCGTAGATATTTTCATCGTGTAATTTTTTTAAAAGACGACCGATCTGCGCATCGGTCTTGGTAACCGCCATTTTATATTCATTGCTGTTTACCCCATATTTCTTGTAAGACTCACGAAGTTCCGGCAAAAGAATAATATTCATGTAGGATTGTTCCTCAGTCCACTCATTTAATAAATTATCGATAACCAATTCATCTTTACTATCAAAGGGACCTATACAGTTATGCCCCCCCTCTGCCAGCAAATGTTTTATATCCCCTTCAGCACCATAAAAACAGGTGTTAATTTGCTTTTCCTCCATAAATGCTTGAATAGACTTACCCTCCAGTATGTCTCCTGCCTGTATAAACTTGTGTTTATCCGGCAGCATACCGGTTAGGATGGATGCCACTGCAGCCTGCCTTGTATCTGGAAATACCGAGATGACCTTAGAAGCCCTCATCCCGGTTGTGGCTAAGCCGTTCATATTAGGAGCAGAGGTCTTTTGCAAGGTTTCATCCTGTAAGCCATCAGCAACTATCATAAAGATCTTACTGGTTACCTTTGAGTACTTTTCATTTTCCTGTTTAGTTATTGATTCTTCAGCCATTGTCCGGGTTGAAAAAGCAAACCAAACCAAAATTGCCATAATTAGTATAAAAGCTCTCTTTTGATACATCTGCTGGAACCCCCTCTGGGCAACCTTTTTTATTATATATATCGAGGTGTTGTCCAGCTTATGACCATTATTTTCCTATAATTATTGACAACTTACCCTTTCTTCCACATTTTAGTGTATATAATATTTATATTTGCTAATACTATTAATACTCCGCTTTGGTGAGTTCTATCTCTCCCGTCCAGCAAATAGCTGGGCTTTTTCTTTTTAGAAACCCGGAATAATAATTTAAATTAATATTTTCGAAAAAGCCTTGCCAGTGGCAAACTTTTTTGCTAAAATAGCTTTTGTCAGTGAAACATACCGGGATGTGGCGCAGCTTGGTAGCGCACCTGCCTTGGGAGCAGGGGGTCGCACGTTCAAATCGTGTCATCCCGACCAATCAAACCATCTAAAAAAGCTATTGCATTTTGCAATAGCTTTTTTAGATAACCCATCCTATTCAGTTATCGTGTGAGATAAATCAAGCGCATTAAAGTAAGTATCAATAATATCCTTGGCTTTTAAATTTAATTTAGCAGCCAGCTGTTTTAAATTATGCCACATACCCTGTTCATAACAAACAGCCAACTCGTAAGTATCTTTTAATATGGAGCTTTCACCCAATAAAGTCTTTTTTACATCTTCTGAGATCGGTAACTCGACGAGAATTTCGTCTAATGGTTTATCTAGGATGGCATCGATTAAGGATAACATCCCAATTAAATAAAGCTCTGAACTCCTGTCCTTTAACCCTACCTTTGGTGCCATCTGCTCACAAAAATATGCCCTTGTTAAGGCCATTGAAAAAAGTTCACTTGGTTTCTCATCTCCTAAACCCTTAATTGCTACCAATAATAACCACCTTTGCAACCCTTTTACACCCAAAAGGGTTAATGCTTGTTTGATGGATTGGATTTGCGTTCTTAAACCAATGGCAGAGGAATTTATCATTTTAAGGAGTTTGTATGAGAGAGATATATCTGACTTGATCAGTCTTTCTATTGACTCAAAACTAAAATCTTGTTTATTTATCTCCTGTAAAATATGAAAATAAATCAATTTGTGGGTTGGTATATTTTTACCCGACAATATGATCGGTTTACTGAAAAAGTAACCTTGGAAATAGGTGTATCCTAATTTAACCGCTTCCTTAAAATCCTCATGGGTTTCTATTTTTTCCGCTAAGAATTTAATTCTATAATTGGCTAACCTTTTAATGATTTGAGCTTTTTCCTCTTGGCTTGTGTTTAGGAAATCAATTTTGATGATATCTGCCAATTCAATCAAAGGTGTATATTTTTTTTGATACACAAAATCATCCAGGGCAATAAGGTAACCCTTTCTTTTTAGCCTCTTGCAGGCATCCACTAATTTTTCATTTGGTTCGACATCTTCTAATACTTCTATGACCGTGGATTCTGCTGGTAGTATCGTTGCAAAATCTTGTTCAAGCAGATTATTGGAAAAATTTACAAATGCCCTTTTGCCCCTGGTCAATTTATTAAAGCCAATGACCATCATGCTATTTAGGATCAGCTCAGACGTGGCCTGGTCACCGTCTAAATTAGAATAGTAATTACTTAGACCCGATCTATAAAGTAACTCATAGCCAAATAAATTTAGACCTTTATCGAAGATAGGTTGCCTAGCAACATATAATTCCATTTATACCCCATCCATTTCTTTATAAAATTTCCCTAGAACCACCAAATGATATTTTGAGCAATTCTATCATTCTTATTAATATAAGGGAAGAGATCTCGTGATAGTGTAATCCATTATTAATCAATATGTTATATTTGCAACCCTATTGACATAATTCTTAATTGAAAATCAAGTGGTTTCGTGTCATAAAAAACTAAGCTGACGTCAAATTCTTGGCGTCAGCTTACTATGTCTGGTGATCATCCTACTACTTATTATTTTTTTATATTTATTTGAATGCACAGCAAAGAAGAGGTTCTTGCTCAAGGGCCTCTTCTTTTTTCACCAAACGAGTATGGCAAATTCGTGGGGTAAGGATGCTAACAAATTCATCCTGTCAAATTCACCGAACCTACCCGGTATTATCCGCAATGCTGCCTCACCCTCTCGACAAATTGTTTCATCTTGGAAAAATCTTTATAGCCATTCACCTCCACGCCGCTGCTCACATCAACCACCGCAGGTTGAACAATTCGCATGGCTTCCGCCACATTTGCCGCCCGTAAGCCACCGGCGAGAATCAATGGCACCCCTGGATTTATCCCTTGGGTAAGCAACCAGTCAAATGTCCGACCGCTCCCGCCATAGGTCCCGACCGCCGGTGCATCCAAGAGAATTCCGTCCACTGCATAGCGGCTTAGCCGGTGCTTAAATTCTGCATCCCTGACCGGGAAGGCCTTCCAGACTAACTGCTGATACTGTGTATCAGCCGGCCCCTCGTCCCCATGGAGCTGGATAACATCCAAACCCAATGCCGCAGCATGCTGTTCAATTAACGGCCGGGGAGCATTCACAAACACCCCCACTTTGCTGATTCCCTTTGCCAACCTAGCTACTAATTTAGCTGCCCTACTCAAATCGATTTGCCTCCGGCCGGGGGCAAAAACAAAGCCGGCATAATCAACACCCAGGCTGTTTACGAAGGCAATATCTTCCTCCCGTCGCAAACCACAAATCTTGATTTTAACCATTAACGCCAGCCTCCCTCAACTTGGCTAAGGCGGCTGCCTGATCCCCGGCCCGCATGAGGGCTTCCCCAATGAGAACTGCATTGATACCCAAAGCTTTTAGATAAACAATGTCTGCTGCGGTTTTTATGCCGCTGGCCGAGACCTTAACAATGTGATCGGGCATCTCCGTTACCAACTGCTCTGTGGTTCGCAAGTCAACACTAAAATCATGTAAATTGCGGTTGTTCACGCCAATTATTTTTGCCCCGGCCTCAAGGGCCAGTTCAAGTTCAGCTAAGTCATGCACCTCCACCAGACAAGCTAAACTAAGCTCGGTGGCCAGTTGGCAAAAAGCCTTAACTTGCTTGCCCAGGACGGCAACAATCAATAAAATTGCATCCGCCCCAAGGAGCCGCGATTGATAAACTTGATACGGATCAATGATAAAATCCTTCCGTAATAACGGACAGGGAGTAACGCCTTTGACAAGACCAATTAATTCTTCACTGCCGCCAAAGAACTTTGTTTCTGTTAACACCGAAATGGCCTTGGCGCCGCCCCTGGTATAGGCTGCGGCAATTTCCGGCGGGTCAAAATTTTTACGAATCATCCCTTTAGCCGGTGAAGCTTGCTTGATTTCGGCAATCACGCTCATTTCAGCTTTGCCGTGCACGGCCGCCGTAAAATCACGCACTGGTTTGACCTGCTCCAGTTCTTTTAGCAATATCGGCAAGGGTTTTTGGACCCTTTGCAAGGCAACCTGCTGTTGTTTCTGCCGCACTATTTGATCGAGAATCATGCACTCAACTCCTGACTTTTTTTAATAAATGCATCCAACTTAGCTGAGGCTTCACCCGAGTCAATCAAGCCTGCGGCAATTTTTATTCCTTCTCCTAAGTCACCGGCGGCATTGCCAACCCAAAGGGCCGCCGCACTGTTTAACAATACGATGTCCCGTGCCGGCGTCAATTCTCCTGCCAAGACACGGCGAATCACCGCCGCATTTTCCACTGCGTCCCCGCCGGCCAAAGCGGCGCTGGGGGCATATTGAATGCCATAGGTACGGGGGTCAATGGTATAATCGGCGATCCTTTCACCCCGCACTTCACTAACAAAGGTGATATTCGTCGTCGTAATTTCATCCAGCCCATCGGCACCATGCACCACCAGCGCCCGCCGGACTCCCATTTGTTGCAGGACTGCGGCTACCGGCCTGGTATAGCTGCGGTCATAAACACCCACCACCTGTCCGGTAACCTTTGCCGGGTTAACCAAGGGCCCTAATAGGTTAAACACGGTACGAATCCCCAGTTCCCGTCGTATGCCGGCAACCTGCCGCAGGGCGGGATGATAGCTTGGCGCAAACAGGAAGCCAATCCCCACCTCATTGATACAATGCACCATCTGCCTGGTGGCCAGCCCAATATTAATGCCCAACACCTCCAGCACATCGGCACTGCCACTCCGGCTGGAAACCGCACGATTGCCGTGTTTTGCCACTTTAATCCCGGCGGCGGCGGCAACGATGGCCACAGCCGTGGAGATATTAAAGGTCCTGCCACCATCCCCGCCGGTACCGCAGGTATCAATACTATCACCGGGCAAATCAATCGGTATTGCCCTGGACCGGATTGCTCCGACAAAACCAAGCAGTTCATCGACTGTTTCTCCCTTGCTGCCCAGTGCCACAAGGAACCCCGCAGTTTGGGCGACAGTTGCCTTGCCGCTGACGATGGTCTCCATTACCGCCATTGCTTCTTGTTCGGTTAAGTTTTCTTTACGAATTACTTTTTTAAATAACTCCTGTAACAAGCTATCTCCTCCGCTCATCTCAGCTCTGCTGCTGATTCATTTCATTCCAAACACCCAAGATAGTTTTGCAGCAGCACCTTACCCTGCTCAGTCAGCACGGATTCCGGATGAAACTGCAGACCGTATACCTCAAAGGCCTGGTGCTTCATGCCCATCACGGTCCCATCCAAGGTCTGTGCGGTAACCTCCAGCACCGACGGCAGGCTTTTTCGTTCAACGACCAGGGAATGGTAGCGGGCTGCACCCAGGGGGTTGGGCATTGCTGCAAACAACCCTTGACCGTTATGCAGCACCGGCGAAGCCTTGCCGTGGATTACCTGGTCCGCCTTCACAATGGAGGCACCATAGGCAGCACCAATGGCCTGGTGGCCAAGGCAAATCCCCAGCAGCGGTACTTTCCCTGCCAGCTTTCGTACCAATTCCACACAAATACCTGCCTCTTCGGGCCGGCCCGGTCCGGGGGACAGGACAATCCCTCTGGCCCCGGCTGCAACAACCGCCTGGACTGACAGGGCATCATTTCTGACCACTTCAACCTCTGGATATATTTCCCCTAAGGCCTGGTACAGGTTATAGGTAAAGGAGTCATAATTATCGATGAGTATAATCATGCCAACACCTCCTTTAAGGCCATGGCCTTGTTTAATGTTTCCTGATATTCCATTTCCGGCACCGAATCGTAAACAATGCCCGCTCCCGCCTGAACATAGGCCTGCCCCTCTTTAAAAACAATGGTGCGAATGGCAATACACATGTCCAGGTTGCCGGTATAAGCCAGATACCCCACCGCACCGGCATAAATCCCACGCCTCACCTCCTCCAAATCATCAATAATGGTCATGGCACTGATTTTAGGAGCACCGGAAACAGTGCCTGCCGGCAAGCAGGCAATCAGCGCATCAAAACCAGTCCGATCCGGCCGCAGTTGACCCGTTACGGTGGAAACCAGATGCATCACATGGGAATAGAAATCCACCTCCAACCACCGCTCAACCTTCACACTGCCAAAACAGGCTACCTTACCCAGGTCATTCCTTCCCAAGTCCACTAACATCACATGCTCAGCCAACTCCTTTGCATCGCTCAGAAGTTCTTCCTTCATTCTTGCGTCTGCCTCCGGATTCTGACCCCGGGGCCGGGTGCCGGCAATGGGGTTTGTCTTGACCAACTGATCCTGGACACAAACCAGACTCTCGGGTGAGGCACCCACCACCTGATAGGTGCCAAAATCAATGTAAAAAAGATAGGGTGACGGATTCAGCCCACGTAGTTTGCGGTAGGCCACAAAGGGGTCGGCACTTGTCTCAATGGTAAACCGCTGTGATAGAACAACTTGAAATGCATCTCCCTCTTGAATGTGTTCCTTTGCCTTTCTGACTTTGTCACAAAATTGCTCCTTGGTGCAGCCAGCCCTTATCCGCAATGGACCCTCGGATGCCGCCAAGGGATGCAGTTGGTTCCGGGTTCTCAGCCTGCTTTGCCTTAATTTCAGCCGCTCAACCACTGCCTCATAGGTTATGTCTTGATCCGGCCTGACGTTATCTACCAGGTGAACCAGATGATGGTAATGGTCATAAATCATAACTTCCTGATAAAACATGAGGCAGGCTTCCGGGGTTTGCAATTGATCAAAGTTTTGATCCGGAATTTTTTCGTACTGACGGCTGTAATCATAGCCCAGATAACCGATTCCACCACCCATAAAGGGAGGCATTTCCCCACCGCCGTGATCCTGCACGGACGGCATCAGTTGTTCGACAATTTGGAGCAACTGGCCTTGCCTTACCGTGGTTTTGCCCTTTTCTTCGATGGTAACCCGGTCCCCGCTGCTGTAAATTGTCTGATAGGGATTACACCCCAACAAGGAATAACGTCCCCATCTTTTGCCGTTTTCCGCGCTCTCCAGCAAAAACTTACGCTCCCCTTCTAAGCTGTAAAACAAGCTGATGGGGGTTAACTCGTCGGCCATAAAGGTCAACATGACCGGCACAAGCAAATTTGCCGCCCTGCCTTTTAAAAATTCCGTTTTTTCGGGATGGATCAAGCTATCCGCTCCTTTCTTAACATAAAAAAGCACAACTCATCCCATGGGACGAGTTGCGCTCGCGGTGCCACCCAAATGCAGCCGGTATTCAGGTAAAAAACAGACAATTCGACGCTCCGGTATAAAAAAAGCATTTCATCCCTTAGGACGAAATGCTTAAGCATCCGCTGTGCCACCTAAATACAGCCATCTTAGCCAGGTACGGAAAAATTCGATACCCTGTCTTTTTAACGGTAGACTACCGGTTACGGCTACTGCAACTTCGCCTCACTTCTCCCAGGTCCATTCAACAGCAACCGTGGCACCGGATTCACACCATCGCCGGCTCTCTGTTCCCTAAGTTCACTGCCTACTCTTCCTGTTCATCGAATTTAATTTATTCAGCAATTGTTAAGTACAAAGTATATCTTCCTTTCCTGAAAAGTCAAGAAAAAAATGATAACAAAATTTCTTTACAATTCCACACATTAATAATATAATGTCCGATAACAATATTAAAAAATTATTGCAGGTGAACATCATGTTAGAGAATAAACAAAGGGCTTGTCAACTTGATAACGGTTATTGGTGCAGCTTTTTTACCCAAGGCTATTACTTTAGCGTTGGTTATTTTGCTTTCACTAAAAACCGTATAAAAGACAAATCCCTTGGGGGAATCTCTGGCACGCCGGAATGATATAAAATATCTTTATTAGGTTCTTTATATTTATTTATCGGGTTATACAGCAAAGAAGAGGTTCTTGATCAAGAGCCTCTTCTTTTTTTTACTAAACTCGTGTGGCAAAATTCGGATTTACAGGAGGTCAATCATGTCAATCGTTATGAGAATCGGTCAACCACAAAACGGTTATTGGTGCAACTTTTTTACCCAAGGCTATTACTTTAGCGTTGGTTATTTTGCCTTCACCAAAAAACCTTATACCTGACAAACTCTTTAAAGAATCCTAGCCGTGACCAATTTGATATAAAAAACCCAGCGTAGGGATTTTATATTTATCTGGATACGCTTAAGAAGAGGTTCTTTCTAAGAGCCTCTTCTTTTTTTGAATCCTTGCAAAGACCACAGTAGGGCATTTTCCGCTTCTAATTTTTAACCTTGGTTCGGGCTATGTCGTATCCGCATTATTTATTTTTTAGGAGGTAACGTTATGTTAATTGTTCTCAGATCAAAGGCCCCGCAGGAAGAAGTGGAGAAAATTCACCATGGGTTGCTGCAAATGGCAGTAGAAAGTTCCTTTGTTGCCGGACCCCAGCAAAGTGTTTTTGCCTTAACCGGAGATACCAGCAAACTGAACTTGGCAGCCATCACAACCAACCAATATGTTGAAAAAGTAATGAACATTCAACAGCCCTATATGCTGGCCAGCCGTACCTTCCAGCCCTCCGATACAACCATTGAAATTGGCGGTTGTAAAATCGGCGGCGGCCACAGAGCCGTCATCGCAGGACCCTGCTCGGTGGAAAGTGAGGAGCAAATGATCCACACAGCCACCCTTGTGCAAAGTCATGGGGCCTCGATGCTTAGGGGCGGGGCTTTCAAACCCCGCACCTCACCTTACAGTTTTCAGGGCCTAGGTGAAACAGGACTCAAGATACTGGCCAGGGCTCGGGAAGCCACCGGCCTGCCCTTTGTAACAGAAGTGATGTGCTTGGAAACCTTTGATCTGGTTGAGGCCTATGCAGATGTCATCCAAATTGGCACAAGGAATATGCAGAACTTTCCACTGCTCAAAAGAGCCGGCAAAAGCACGAAACCCATTCTGCTAAAACGGGGCCTCAGCGCTACCTTGGAAGAATTTCTGATGTCCGCGGAATACATTATGGCCGGCGGCAACTACAATGTCATCCTCTGTGAGCGGGGTATCCGAACCTTTGATACCTATACCCGAAATACCCTTGACATCAGCCTGATTCCGGCGGTTAAAGAACTCAGCCATTTGCCCATTATTGTTGACCCTAGCCATGCCTGCGGCAAGTGGTCCATGGTGGAACCCTTAGCCAAGGCTGCCATAGCCGCCGGAGCAGACGGACTGATTATCGAAGTGCATCATCAGCCGGAACAGGCCTTATGCGATGGAGCCCAATCCCTAAAACCCCAAAAATTTGGCTCCCTCATGTCCTCTGTCTTCAAAATGATGGGCACAGTATAATAACACAGCGAGGTAGTTATGAACAATTTTAAAAATATTATGATTCTTGGCCTGGGATTAATTGGTGGCTCCATGGCCTTGGCCCTTAAAAATTCCAGCTTTCCAGGCAGGATCATCGGTTTTGATTTAGACAGGGAAAACCTCTACGGAGCCTTAAGGGCCAACGCCATTGACATTGCGGCAGAAACCCTGCCGGCAGCCCTTGGCTATCCGGGGCTGGTTATTGTGGCCATACCTTTGGGTGCTTATCCAGAAACTTTTCAGGCAATGGCTCGTATCATTGGTGATCAGGAGATGGTCGTTACGGATGTGGGCAGTGTCAAAACCCACATTCATGACCTGGCCTGTCAGCACCTTCCGCCAACGGTGCCTTTTATTGGCGGACACCCCATGTCCGGCTCAGAAAAAGGAGGTTTTCCAGCAGCTACCCCTTACTTATTTGAAAATGCCTATTATTTTTTAACCCCGGCCAAGCAAGAGAATCAGCCGGTTATGACCGCCTTGATGGAGATCATCCAAAGCATTGGTGCTCTGCCGGTCCTGATATCACCGGCTGAACATGATCGTATTGTGGCACAAATAAGCCATGCGCCCCATGTAGTGGCATCGTTATTAGCCAATACCTTGGCCGGCAACGACTCCCTTCGTCATTCTGCCTTTGTTGGCGGCGGCTTTCGCGACACGACCCGCATTGCCTCTGGCAACCCTTACCTCTGGAAGGATATTTTAATTTATAACAAGCGAGAAGTTTTGCTGGCACTGCAAACCATCGAAAATATGCTGTCTGAAGTAAAAGACATCGTACGGGAGCAAGATCAAGCCAAGTTGCTTGAATTTTTCCAGAGGGCAAAATTAATGCGCGATGGTCTACCCAGGCATGGCAAAGATTATTTACCCGTTCTTTATAACATCATCGTAGATGTTCAAGACAGACCGGGCATTATCGGCCAATTAACCAAAATTGTCGGTGACCACCATTTAAATATCCGGGAAATAGAAATTCTGCATGTACGTGACAACGCCAGGGGGGCCCTTCGCATCGGCTTTGCCACTGCCAAGGAACAGTCCTTTGCCACACAATTATTGGCAGCCCAAAACTTTGTTGTTACCTGTGTCTAAGGAGGTTTTCATCCATGCTGGTTATCCATAAAATCGGAAAAATCTTTGGTACGATGACAGTGCCCGGTGATAAATCCATCTCGCACCGAGCCGTTATGCTGGCCGCCATCAGCAAAGGAAAAAGTATGCTTGAGGGTCTTTCAGACGGCCAGGACTGTTTAAGCACCATCCACTGTTTTCGGGCCCTGGGCATTGATATCATACCAAAGGGGCAAGGCTTCGAAATAGCCGGCAAGGGACTTTACGGCTTACAAGAACCCCCGGAGATACTGGATGCGGGAAATTCCGGCACCACCATGCGGCTGCTGTCCGGTATCTTGGCCGGACAGCATTTTTTAAGCATTATCACCGGCGATCAATCCCTGCGGCAGCGTCCGATGGACCGGGTAGCATTGCCATTAAAACAAATGGGAGCCCATATCGATGGCAGGCTAGCAGGAAAATACGCACCCTTAGTGATCCGGGGCGGCACTTTACAAGGTATTACCTGGCAAACTCCCGTAGCCAGCGCCCAAATAAAATCGGCCATCCTGCTGGCAGGACTATACGCCAGTGATCAAACTACCGTGCAAGAACCAATCTTATCACGGGATCATACGGAACGCATGTTAGCCCATTTCGGTATGCCTGTGGAACGCAGGGGCACGGCTGTTACAGTCAGCAGTGGTATTTTAGAAGGACAGTATCTTAAAATACCGGGGGATATTTCCTCGGCAGCTTTCTTCATCGTTGCCGCCGCCGCTCAGCCCGGCTCGCAGTTGGTTATTAAAAATGTCGGACTTAACCCTACCCGAACAGGAATTATTGATGTTTTACGCCAAATGGGAGCAGATATTGAAATAGACAATCGATCCAGCAGCGGCAGTGAAGAAACCGGCGATCTTATCATCCAAGGTGCGACCCTGCAGAGCACAGAAGTTAATCCGGGGATCGTCCCCCGTTTAATCGATGAAATTCCTGTTTTGGCCGTTGCGGCTGCCTTAGCCCAGGGCGTGACACGCATTAAGGGGGCCGCTGAACTCAAGGTTAAAGAATCCAATCGTTTGGCTGCTATGGCCAGCGAACTGCGGAAAATGGGCGTTAAAATTTGTGAACTGCCTGACGGGCTGGAAATTGAAGGACCAACTAACCTGCGGGGTACCGCCGTCAACAGTTACCACGATCATCGCATCGCCATGGCGCTGGCCATTTGCGGCCTTTTTGCCGAGGGCGAAACAACGATTGCCGATCGTGCCTGCATTGACATATCCTTTCCGGGTTTTTACTCTTTGCTGCGCCAGGTCGCCAGGTAACACACACCAAGAAGTGAAATGATGAAATTGAGTTATCTTGGTCCTGCCGGATCCTATCGTTAGCGTTAATTTGACGCACATTGAGTCCCGCCCGGCCAAGCACCGGATGGGTAAGTATATTTTCTATATTGACTTTTTAGGGCATGATCAAGATGATTTAAGTGCCGGGGTTTCGCAGGAGATCAACGAGCAGGTCTGCCGACTTAAAGTACTCGGCGCATATCCCAGGGACACTGGAGAATCTAAGGGCAAGTAGGAGGTTAACATTATGCTGCGTTTTTTAACCGGCGGCGAATCGCACGGCCCAGGTTTAATGGGTATTATTGAAGGATTCCCCGCCCAGGTGGCTATTAATGTGGCTGCCATCAACCGTGATCTGGCCCGCCGGCAGCATGGTTATGGCCGGGGTGGCCGCATGAAAATCGAATCAGACAAAATACAATTTTTATCCGGACTGCGGGGCGGTAAAACCCTCGGTAGTCCACTGAGCTTTACCATTGCTAACAAAGACTACGAAAACTGGCTGCCCTATATGAACCCCTGTCAGATTGACGGAGAAAGTAAAAAAGTCACCGCGCCCCGACCGGGCCACGCTGACTTGGCTGGCAGCATCAAATATGGCTTTGACGACATTCGCAATGTACTGGAACGCAGCAGCGCCCGTGAAACTGCCGCCCGGGTAGCCATTGGCAGCATCATCCGGCAACTCCTGCAAAACTTTAACATTCAGGCTGCTTGTCATGTGGTAAGCATCGGGGGTATCGCCGTCAATACCCTTAACCCCTCCTTTCATGATTTAGCCAGGGCCGAGCAATCACCGGTTCGTGTCATTGACAGCCAAGCCGCCGAAAGGATCATGAAGCTGATTGACCAAACGAAAATGGAAGGTGAGTCCTTGGGTGGTGTATTTGAAATTATGATTACGGGTGTACCGGTGGGACTTGGCAGCTACGTGCAGTGGGATCGTAAACTGGACGCCCGACTGGCCTATGCCCTCCAAAGCATTCAGGGAATTAAAGGTGTCGAATTTGGCGGCGGTTTTGCCTGTGCTGCGCAACGGGGTTCCCAGGTCCATGATGAAATATTTTATCATGCTGACCGGGGCTATTATCGCCGGACGAACCATGCCGGCGGTATCGAAGGCGGTATGTCTAACGGGCAGCCTATCGTTATCCGTTGTGCCATGAAACCCATCCCAACCTTAACCAAGCCATTATACACCGTAGACATTAACACCAAGCAACCCTGCACAGCCGCCATTGAGCGCAGTGATATCTGCGCCGTACCCGCCGCCGCCGTGGTGGGCGAAGCACTGGCCCTTACCGTTATCGGGGAAGAATTTCTGCGCAAATGCAGCGGTGACAGTCTGGAGGAGATAACAAGGCAATGGAAACACTGGCAGTCTCGTTAGGAGAAAAAAGTTACAATATTTATATTCAAGACGGCATCCTGGCCGATCTTGCCGCCTATAGCGGCGTGGCAGACAAATGGTTCATTCTTACCGACGAAAACCTGGACCGTTTATACGGTGCAGACCTGGCTGCCGCCCTGGAGGGTCTGCCCCATGCAAAATTTGTGCTGCCGCCGGGTGAAACAAGCAAAAGCTTTCATACGGCAGAAACAATCATTGATGCAATGCTGGCTGCCGGTCTGACCCGCCATTCAGCGATCATCGCCTTTGGCGGCGGCGTTGTGGGTGATCTGGCGGGGTTTTGCGCCTCCATTTATATGAGAGGCATTCGCTATCTGCAAATACCCACCACCTTATTAGCCCAAGTGGACAGCAGTGTCGGCGGCAAAACCGGCATCAATGTAAGTCAGGGCAAAAATATGGCCGGTACTTTTTATCAGCCCCAGGTGGTACTCATTGACACCGGGTTGCTGGCAACCCTGCCCCAGAGGGAGTTTACCGCAGGTCTGGGCGAGGTCATTAAATATGGCCTGATTTATGATTATCAATTTCTCCAACACATTAAAAATAATTTTGTTCGATTTTACAACCTGGATTTTGCCGCCTTGAACAGCCTGATTAGACAATGCTGCCAAATTAAGGCCGGCATTGTGGGACAGGACGAAACCGAAAGGGACCTTCGCAAAATCTTAAACTTCGGCCATACCATTGGTCACGCCCTTGAAACCTTGACCCATTATCAGCGTTATTTACACGGTGAAGCGGTATTAATCGGGATGCATTATGAAAGCCTGTTGGCTAAAAAGATGAATCTCATTTCCGAAGCATACAACCAGGAAATTGCGGATTTGATTGGCAGGACGAACATATCTGCTGATCGAACAGATTTTTCCTTAACCAGTCTGGTAGAACAGATGCGTACAGACAAAAAAAATCAAGACGGTATCATTTCCTTCATTTTGCCAACGGGCTTGGGGCAAGTTACCGAATACACCCTGACACCTCAACAAACCCTTGCATTGCTTAGCAGATAAAGGAACCGAATAAGCTATAATCGATAAACGATAAAACACAGGCAGGTGTAGTGAATGCTGGATATACTGCGAGCAGAAATTGATCAGTGTGACTCGATCCTTGCGGAAGCATTAGGCCGACGCTTTTTGGCTGCTGCCCGCATAGCAACCTATAAAAAAGAATGCGGCATGGCTGTTTATCAGCCCGAACGGGAAGCTGCTGTTTTAAATAAACTTGCCGCTAACCTGAAAAATCAAGCATACGGGGCAGAAATACAAGAACTGTACCAACATATTTTCCAACTGAGCCGCCGGGTGCAGAGCCGTCAGGTATTTTCCTGTAACATCGTTCTCATCGGCTTTATGGGCAGCGGCAAAACAACCCTGGGCCGTCACCTGGCTAAAATCAGCGGTTTTACCTTTTACGATGTGGATCGTCTGATCGAACAGCAAACCGGGCAATCAATCCCAAACATTTTCAGTATGCATGGGGAAAAATATTTTCGCGCCCGGGAGCGGGAAGTTATTGAACGCCTTAGCACAGTGGAACAGGCTATTATCTCCTGCGGCGGCGGCGTTGTCATCGATGACGCCAATGTAACTTGCCTCAAACAAAGGGGTAAACTCATCTGGCTTAAAGCAGAGCCGGCAACCCTTTTGGAGCGGCTAAGGCATCAGCATGACCGTCCGTTGCTTAAAGATAAAAGCCTTGCGGACATCAAAAGCCTGCTCCAAAAACGTCTTCGTTTATATGCGGCCGCCGCTGATTACGAAATAACAACCGACGGGAAATCTGTCTCTGCCATCGGCGATGATATCCTTGGTCTGCCCTTTGTTTAATGTCAGACAACTAAGCTGACGTCAAATTCTTGGCGTCAGCTTAGTATGCCTTGTGATCATCCGACTACTTCGTAGCCTGCCTCTTCAATGGCTTTGGCTAATTCTTCCCTTGGGGCTGTGCCAGTCACCACAACCTCTTTTTGTCCTAGATCTACCTTCACATCTGTCACCCCGGCTATGGCCTTGAGGGCCTTTTCCACAGCGGCCTGGCAATGACCACAACTCATTCCTTCTACCCTAAGTAAAATCTCACTCATTTGATCACCTCCCTTCAAGCAGTGGGGTCATATCTCTTTAACAGCAATGAATTTGTTACCACCGATACGGAACTAAAGGCCATCGCTGCCCCGGCCATTACCGGAGTAAATAAGCCAAAGACCGCCAGGGGTATACCAATGATGTTATAAAAGAAAGCCCAAAAGAGGTTCTGTCTAATTTTTCGCAAGGTCTGCCGGGATAGTCTGATGGCCGAGGCAATGGTTCTTAAATCACCGCGCATCAAGGTAATCGCTGCACTCTCGATGGCCACGTCTGTACCAGTACCGATGGCCATTCCTACATCTGCCGTGGCCAGTGCCGGTGCATCATTAATGCCGTCACCGACCATCGCCACAACCTTGCCGGCATTCTTTAGTTTCTCAACTTCTTCCGCTTTGTGTTCTGGCAATACCTCTGCAATAACCTGATCAATGCCCACCTGGCCAGCAATGGCCTCCGCTGTACGTCTTTGGTCGCCGGTCAGCATATATACTGCCAGTCCCATTTTTTTCAGTTCAGCAATGGCTTCTTGGGCATTGTCCTTTACGGTATCCGCCACCGCCACTAATCCTGCCAGATTTCCACTGGTCATGGCAATCATGACGGTCTTTCCTTCCTCTTCCCACTTATTTTTTTCTGTTCTTACAGATGCTAAATCAATATTTAAAGCACTGGCTAAGGCTTCATTTCCGATATACCAGACATCTTGTCCCAGATTGAATCGAATCCCTTTACCCGGCAGGGCCTCGAATTCAGTGGTTTCTAATAATGTCAGCTGACGCCCCTGGGCTTCCTTAATGATGGCCTGCCCCAATGGGTGCTCAGATTTTTTCTCCCCAGAGGCAACGGCCTGTAAAACCTCGTTTTCACGAAAGGACGGTAAAACAAATAAATTTGTGAGGGATGGTTCCCCTTTGGTAATGGTGCCTGTTTTATCCAGTACGATTGTATTCAATCGACCAGCTCTTTCCAGATGCTCACCACCTTTAATTAATATCCCCTTTTCTGCACCAACTCCCGTGCCTACCATGATGGCGGTAGGTGTTGCCAATCCCAAGGCACAAGGACAAGCTATGACCAATACTGTGGTCATGTGGATTAATGCCTCCGTAACGCCATAACCGGCTAAATACCAACCGATAAAGGTGAAGATAGCAATGGCTACCACCGCTGGCACAAAAATACCAGAAACCCGGTCGGCCAATCTTTGAATCGGTGCCTTAGAACCCTGGGCTGCTTCTACCATGCGTATGATCTGCGCGAGAGTGGTATCTTTGCCAACCTTGGTGGCGCGGAAAGTGAAGCTGCCTTGTTTATTTACCGCTGCCCCCACAACTTCGTCATCCGGTCCTTTTTCCACTGGGATGCTTTCACCGGTTAACATGGATTCGTCCACATTGGATAAACCCTCTATGACCACGCCATCCACGGGAATTCTTTCCCCGGGGCGAACCAGGATGACATCCCCCACTTCTACTTCCTCAATGGGGGTATCCACCTCCACACCAGCCCTGATTACTCTGGCCGTATTGGGCTGTAACCCCATTAATTTTTTGATGGCTTCGGAGGTTTTCCCTTTAGCTATGGCTTCTAGTAATTTCCCTAGTAATATAAGGGTAATAACAACGGCTGCTGATTCAAAGTACAGGGGAGTCAAATCCTTTATCACGGCAATTAGGCTATAGAAATAAGCCACTGAAGTTCCCAATACCACCAATACATCCATGTTGGCGCCGCCTGTTTTTAGGGCATGATAAGCACCCCGATAAAATTGTCCTCCGGCGTAAAACTGTACCGGTGTTGCTAAGATCAGTTGAATCCACGGATCAATCATAAACTGATGCCAACCCAGCACCTCAGCCACCATCATCCAGGCCAATGGCAGAGATAAAACCGTGGCCAAGACAAACTTAAAAATCATGCGGCGAATTTCCTTTTGATGTGCCTGTTGTTCCCGATCTCTGGAATCATCCGTGACCTTCTGGGCCCCATAACCTAGCTTTTCTACCGTTTTACGTATTTCACCTATATTGGTTAAACCGGAAATATACTCTACGGCTGCCCGACCTGTGGCCAAATTTACGGAGGCCCTTTGTACACCGGACAAGGAATTTAGCCTTTTTTCCACTCTGGCAGAGCAAGCAGCACAAGTCATGCCTGAAATGGCCAACTCAACTGTTTCCACTGGTACGTCATAACCAAGATCACGTACCTTGTCGATAATATTCTCTACCTTGGTTTGACTGGCATCATAGGATACCACAGCCTTTTCCGTAGCAAGATTTACACTGGCCTCTAGGATCCCCGGTGTCTTTTTTAGCACCCGCTCTACCCGGCTAGAACAGGCGGCACAGGTCATACCGGATACAGGGAGAGTGCAAGTCGTTAATTTTTGCTCCATTCCTCTTTCACCCCTCATCATCTCATCATTTTAAAAATTGTTTTTAATACTTCATCGATCACTTGCTCATCACCAGCCTGAAGCTGCTCCTTGATGCAGGACTTCATATGTTTTTCTAACAATAATTTGGCCACTCCATGCAAAGCAGAGTTGGCTGAGGAAATCTGATTTAATATTTCATCACAGTAAGCATGTCTTTCTATCATGCCTTTAATACCGCGTAATTGCCCCTCTATACGGTTAATCCTATTTACAAGCTCTTTGATTGTCTTTTCATCATGGTGACTGAGCCTATTCTTCATTTCTTCCTGACAACCTAGACAGGAAGCCCTTTTATCGCTGTCCATTCTGATCACCGCCTTTACCAAAATAGTATACCCCCCTACCCTATATGTCAATGCATAAAATAAAAAAGCACCGGATTTAACCGATGCTACTTAATAAATTGCAATTCTCTTAGACTTTTATATTTTCTCTTGTATGTTTTACCTACATTTTTCTGCTCTTCATAAATGATTAGGAAGGCATTCACTTCATCTTCAGATATTTTTCTATTTAATTGAAGATAATTCAAAAAACACATGAGCATGTCATCGTTTTCACATAATAACTCGTGCAATTTGTACATTATAAATGACCCACCTCCCCTTTTGTAAAAAAAATCTGTCATTTATTTTGCAAATTCTACATTTCACAAGCATAATCCTTTTTTTGTACGAATTTTTAATAAAAAAGATAAAAAAACAGAAGGACACGGTGCCTTCTGTTTTTTTATCTTTTTTTATTGCCTTGGTCTGCTTCGTTTTTAATATCTGCCAATTTCCCTAACCCAACCGAAGGGGTCTTTCTCCCTACCATATTGTATATTAACAAGTTTATCATAAAGCATTTGAGTCACCGAACCAACCTGGTCGGCATTGATGGTATACTCTTTTTCTTTATAATATAAAGAACCAACCGGGGAAATTACAGCCGCAGTACCGGAACCAAAGGCTTCGGTAATATCTCCCGTGTTAATTCCCTCAATCACTTCGTCAATGCTTATTAATCTTTCTTCTGTTTCCAGACCAAGATAATTGGCAAGCTCTAATACAGAGGCACGAGTAATACCCGGTAAAATGGAGCCAGTTAACTTAGGAGTTACTAACTTATTACCAAAAACAAAGAACATATTCATGGCGCCAACTTCTTCTACATATTTGCGCTCACGTCCATCCAACCACAGTACTTGAGAATATCCCTTTTGTTGAGCCCGATGGCCTGCCATTAAACTGGCAGCATAGTTGCCACCTGTTTTAACGTCACCAACACCACCTATATTTGCCCTTATATAGGTATCTTCTACATAAAGCTTTACCGGCTTAAATCCACCCTTATAGTAGGCCCCAACCGGACTTATAATAATGAAAAAGATATATTCCCTGGATGGATGAACCCCTAGAAAAGGTTCCGTTGCAATCATAGCGGGACGGATATAAAGGGAGGTTCCCGGTTGCTTAGGCAGCCACCTTTTTTCCTCCAATACCAGTTCCGTAATTGCTTGCATGATATCTTCCTCGGGAATGGTGGGCATAACCAAACGTGCCGCAGACCGATTCAACCTTCTGGCATTTTGATCCGGCCTAAATAAAAGGATTCTGCCATCCTCCGAGGCATAGGCCTTTAATCCTTCGAAAATTTCCTGGGAATAATGTAATACGCAGGATGAAGGGTCGAGATGAAAGGGCTTATATTTTTCGATACGGGGTTCCATCCATGCATTATCTGTATATCTCATAGTAAACATACGATCAGTAAAGATGCTGCCAAATACCAGTTTGGATTCGTCTTGATAAAGAGGTTTTTGTTCGTTGTCCCCTAGTTGCTCTAAGGTAATTTTCATAATATTCACACTCCTGTTTTATAGCAACCCTGTTCTTATTTTAAAACATTCTTTCCGGGGATTCAATTATCCTTTGCATGGACTAATTAATGTTTTCACAAAATATCAATAGGGAATGCCGCAAAACATCGTGGTAAGCGACATCCCCTATTTAGTTTATGAGATATTTTCTTGCAGTACCGCTTTATATAGTTCCTGTAATTGATCCACTAGTTCTTTTAATAATACCCCATCTTCATTGATGGCTGCCTTTTCGATGGCTGCCCCACTGATTGTGAATTCAGGAAAACCATAAGCTCCCCCTGATCCCTTTAAACCATGCCCAATATAGCGAATAGTAGGAAAATCATTGCTCTCCACAGCTTGTTTGAGCCTTGCCATTTCTTCCTCTAGATCATGTAGATACCAGGGTATCAGCGCTTCAATCCCTTTATCCCGGGTTCGCCCTTTTTTGCCTGCCTCCCCGGATAAAGCAAGATATTGTTTGATCGTCTGAATTAATTCATCTCGTTTTACTGGTTTGGCCAAATATCCATTACAGCCGGCAGCAATGCATTTTTCATAATCACCTTTCATAGCGTGGGCTGTAAGGGCAATGATCGGTAGTTCCTTAAATTGATCCTGTCTGCGAATCAGACTGGTGGCCTCATAGCCATCCATAACCGGCATTTGCATATCCATTAAGATGAGATCAAATTTTTCCTGTGCCAATCTTTCTAAGGCCCGCAACCCATTTTCAACCACTGTTAGCTTAAATTCATCGGCCAATAAATGTTCTACTAAATACTGGTTAAAGTGGTTATCTTCAACCAACAATATATTAGCACTTTTCTTTTTATCATTTTTCTTGTTGCAAGAGGTCACCCCTTTTAGAAGCTCATTTAATTCTACCAATAGCATATTAGGATGGACTAAGCTTTTGTTAAGTATTTTTTCATACATATCATTAAGCCGTTGGTAATCCTCTGGGGTGAGGTCTTTTCCGGTATTGATAAGAACTGGAATCTTTCTAAAATCCAACCGAGCACGAAGACTTGCCAAAAATTCAAAGCCATCCATCCCTGGCATTAAAAGATCTAAAATGATGGCCTGAGCCCTACCCCCTTGAAGCAGGTATGCCAAGGCATCCTCTGCCCTCGTAAAGGAATGGGTTTTATAGCCGTGCTGACCAATTATCCCCTTTAGATACTGTAAGGCAGCTTCTTCATCATCGATCAGTAAAATATTAATCTTATCGTTTCTCTGCTTAGTTATAACCTTTTCCAGACGGTCAATCAGCACCCTTTCAGAAATTGGCTTCTCAATAAAATCAACTGCTCCCAAGGAAAAGGCCCTTTCCTTTTCCGGCATTACAGAACATATGACAATGGGGATTTCCCTGGTATCTTCCGAGGTTTTAATTCTTTGCAACACTTCCCAGCCAGTTAAATCCGGTAACAGGATATCAAGCATAATAACATTCGGCTGATAAATCTTTGCCAGTGTAATAGCCTCTTTTCCCTGTTCTGTGCTGATTACGGCATAACCGGCCCTTTCCAAATAGTTATGAATTAATTGTCTGGTAGTCCAATCATCTTCAACTACCAAAACCGTTCCATTTTTCACTTCCACGCCTCTGGCTTCCTGTGATTTATCCAGCTCCGTTATTTCCACTTTATCAACCGGAATATTAAAAGAAAAAACGGAACCTTTATTTACCTCACTTTTTACACGAAGTTCGCCACCCATTAGCCTTGTTAAGCTTTTACAAATCGTCAGTCCAAGACCAGTTCCCCCATATTTGCGGGTGGTGGACCCGTCTGCTTGGGTAAAGGCCTCAAAAATCAATTCCAGCTTTTCCTTCGGTATTCCAATACCAGTATCCTCGATACTAAAGAATAAATTCATCTGTTGCCCAAAAATATCCAGCACGTCGGAACCAACGGAAATTTTAACATAGCCGTTATGTGTAAACTTGGCAGCGTTGGAAATTAGGTTGCATAAAACCTGTCTTATTCTGGTAGGATCTCCCTTAAAATGATCATGGAGATTTTGTTCAATATTAATTTTTATTTCTATATTACGTGCTTGTAATCGGGATTCATTAACATTGACAGCCTCATGAATTATTTTTCGCAAACTAAAAACTCTTTCATCAATTGTTAACTTGCCCGACTCTATTTTAGAAAGGTCTAAGATATCATTAATCAGATCCATTAATTGCTCGCCGCACTGCTGAATAATCTTAATACTTTCCTGTTGTTTCGAATTTAATTCCTGTTGCATTAATACCTCGGCAAAGCCAAGGATGCCATTCATAGGGGTTCGAATCTCGTGACTCATATTGGCTAAAAACTCCGATTTGGCTTGGTTGGCCTTTTCTGCCACGAGTAATGCTTGTTCAACTTGCCTTTTTGCCTTAACCACTTCCGATATATCTACCACCATCAACAACACACCATCGTATGTTTTATCACGGTAAACCGGCTGGATGTTCATAATGACATCCTTTTCACCTAATCTCCTGGTAATCGTGGTGGGAGCACTTTTTTCGTAGCGACTATACTGTGTCACAATTTGCTGTATCTTTTTAAAGGTTTCACCACTGTGTATCTTATCTAACGTTTTCCCAATCACATCATCCCTCGTCAGATCAGACATAACAAGGCATTGTTCATTTACTTCTGTAATGATCCCATCTGCATCAGCCAATGCGATGGATGCATTCATGATGGAGATGATTGCCCTGAGTTTTGCAGCCTCTCTTTCGGTTTCTTCCTTGGCTTGTTGAAGTTTTATCTGGGTTGCTTTAACAGAAGTAATATCTTCGGCCGCCACATAAAAACCAGTAATATTTCCCTTGGGTAACCGAATGGGATTGGCGTTAATATTTAGGATCCTGCCACCTTGATTCATTTCCCCTTTCCAGGATTCACCCTGAACTAAAGAGAATAAGACTTTCTCTGCACCGGGATAGATCTCTTCGATACCCATTCCTAACAATTGTTTATATTCACTGGCAAACATATTTATGGCAGCAGGGTTAGCATAAATTAACTTACCAGCTATATCAAAAATACTTACTGATTCTATGGAGCTATTATTGGCATGCATATGCAGGCGGAGGCTTTGTTCCATTATACTACGCTCCGTAATATCTACAAAAACCTGAACCCCACCAGCATATTTACCACTGATATCATGTAGAAAGGAACCACTGGTAAGGATTTGTCTCCGTCCTTGCCTGGTTTTGATTTCCATTTGAATATCTTTAAAGGAGCCGCCCGTTGTCATAGCCTGATAAAGGTGGCACTGCTCAGGTTTAAAATCACATCCCATTAATTGAGAACATTGGGTACCTATTACATCCTCGGAACTTACATCAAAAAAAGCTGCAGCGGCAGGATTTATTTCGATAATTTTCATATCGTAATCTACCACAAAGACACACTCCATCATGCTATCGAAAATAGTTTTAAATTTATTTTTCTCATTGGTTAATCTTCGATTAATTGCCTGTAATTCTGTTAACCTAGAATCAGGGCCTTCCCCCACCCACTCACTGCAAAAACCAATTTCAAAACGGTCAAAGAAAGTATTCAATGCCTCTGAGGCCTGGGTTTGCTCCGAAATTGTCAAGTTACCTTCCTTAAGCATGTCTAAGTAGGATCGACGATAATATTTAAATAACCCCAAAAACATTTTTAAAGTAATACCCCTGGCCCTGTGAAGTTTAGCACTTTCAATGCCAAAGCTGGTCACTGGGTCCTCACCTAGTTTTTCTTCGGCATGGATCGGATCGCCCTTATAATTCTTTAGGTAATAAGACAAAGCATGAATTATTTCATGCACTGAAAGACGCCAGTCTCCTCGGCGTGTGGAACTGTATCTGGTGAACCCACCTGTTTTGGAATAATCAATTAAACGGTGGATAATTTCATCTTCCTTACGTGTGAGTAATTCAACCAGTTTCTCTCTCACGCCACTACCTCCCATAGTTTTTGATCAAATATTTAAAAGCATATCAAATTAATCTTTATTTTACTTAACTTTAATCTTACAAAACTATTAACTTTTTACAGAAGAAAATAAAAATAGTATTTGGTTAAAAATGTTTAAAAACAACTTGCTTGCTACAATATGTTTTGTTATAATAAACATCGTTGTGGGACAATAAAATATGGCCCCTTGGTCAAGTGGTCTAAGACACCGCCCTTTCACGGCGGTAACACGGGTTCGAATCCCGTAGGGGTCACCATTTATGGAGGGGTTCCCGAGTGGCCAAAGGGAGCAGACTGTAAATCTGCCGGCGATCGCCTTCGAAGGTTCGAATCCTTCTCCCTCCACCACTACTGGGGCGTCGCCAAGCGGTAAGGCACCGGACTTTGACTCCGGCATTCGTTGGTTCGAATCCAGCCGCCCCAGCCAGATGCAATAAAAAAGCTAAGACCTGCATGTAAGGTGCGTCGGTCTTAGCTTTTTTTATTGTCGGCTGATTAAACATGAATCAAGCCTACTTTTAAGTTGAAGGCCTATTGACCCCGGTTAGCCTTTGTCTTTTTTTCATGGCGTTTACTCCTGTATCCCAGGTATCATGATAGCCTCCGGTTTTACCCACCAAGGCCGACTCTCCCGTGGTCCCAGAATTTTTAACGAAACCTCTAATCTTTTTAGCCATCTACACCCCTCCTTTGCGTCTATTTATTTTCTCCTGAAACACCGTTCTTTACCATCATTATTACAGATCTTTTGAAAAACGAGTTCAGCTTAACCTGCACGCTCTGGAATCATAAGCTTTTAATGATGATCGTTTTCATACCGCTGGTCGGCACCACCAGAACAATGATCATATTTAGAAGGCTATTTTTAGGCTAGAGCACAAATAAGCCAAGCCTTTTTAATAAAATTTTACTGTATAGCCAAAATTTTATTATTTTTTGGCATATAAATGTCAGCTGTGTTTCATTCTTTTTCTACAAAATATGACATAATAATATTACACTTGAAGATTACTCTCTAATCCCGGTAAAAAGACCGGGTATTTTTTTGTCTATAAATAACGAATACACTTGAACGAACTGAAATTCTTTGTTATAATCACTATTGCACTGGTGCCCCAGCTAACTAAATATGCGGTCGTGGCGGAATTGGCAGACGCGTAAGATTCAGGTTCTTATGCCCGTCAGGGTGTGGAGGTTCAAGTCCTCTCGACCGCACCAAAAAAGACATAACATTTCCGCCAAGGAGATGTTATGTCTTTTTTTATGTAATCAAATGCGGTATTATAGATTCAAGGCTTATTCAGTCAAACAGATAAACGGGAATTTGACAAGGAGCCATAAAAATATGAAACTAATTGAAGTTAACGAATTAAATCCTGTCCTAATAGAGCAACTACTTGAAGTTTGGGATCAATCAGTTAGAGAAACACATTTATTTTTATCTGATTCAGAGGTTAAAAATATAGCGAAGTATATTCCACAGGCTTTGAACTCGATAGCTCATTTGATTGTTGCAGTCAATAATGAAAAGAAACCTGTTGCATTTATGGGAATTGAAGAAAGAAAATTGGAAATGCTTTTTATTTCCCCCCAATATAGAGGAAAGGGATTGGGAAAACAACTTTTACATTATGGTATGGAAAACTATTCTATAAACGAATTAGGTGTGAACGAACAAAATCCGCAAGCAAAAAGCTTCTATGAACACATGGGATTTCAGGTTTATAAAAGAAGGAACACAGACGAGCAAGGAAATCCTTATCCGATTTTGTATATGCGATTAGTTTAACAAATTCTAATTTGTCGGTCGGGCTATAAGTTGCTGTTATTCGAAAAATCTTTTTTCCACCATCTTTACAAGGTTATTGGGCTAAAACAGATACAGAAATGTGTCTGTTTTAGCCTAATTGTTTATAGTAACGAAAGTATGGTGAGTTATGTATGGATGAAATCAGAGCTGTATTAGATAAAGTGGTAACAGATTTGACCGAGATTTCAAGGATTGAGGCTGTTGTGCTTGGCGTCTCGCGTGCAAGGGGTACACATTCCCAGACATCGGATATTGACATTGGTATCTATTACGATCATGCCGCATTCGACCTTGTATCTTTGAACAAGGCGGCACGGATTTTGGATGATGAACATAGGCGAAATATGGTGGTTCCTCCCGGTGCATGGGGGAAATGGGTGCATGGCGGCGGTTCGCTGGCGCTCGCAGCATGAAATTTTATTTGCAACGTAACTCCACTTTCCGTTAAGGAAAGGTATGCCTTCTTTTCGGGTGCAAGACGTGGTACAATGGGCAACGGGCACAGGGTATGGCTGTAGCCTATTGCAAAACGGAAATTGAGTTAGCTAGCATTATTATATAATGCGTGAGGTGGCGCAATGCAAAAGCCAATCGAAAAACCGAAAAATAGAACCTCTGCCAGGTTAATGCTGGGCAGCGCTTATTATACGTTCAAAAGATATGTTTTTTGGATATTGGGCGGTATTCAATTTGCGCATATAGATAAAACTCTGTTAGAATACGAACACTTTTGTCACTCTACTCCGTTATTAAGAAAACTAAAGGATGTAGATATGTACCTGCAATATAATAAGATTGCAAATTTGAAGATTGCTGTACCCAAAGTGAATTACGTAACAATACATCCGGGCGAAACCTTTTCATACTGGAAACGGATAGGCAGACCGACAAAGCGCAAAGGATACCTAAAAGGCATGGTCCTGCAAAATGGCACTTTCAAGGCCGGAATTGGCGGCGGTTTATGCCAATTGTCCAACCTGATATACTGGATGACGCTTCATACTCCACTGACAATAACGGAGCGTCACCGTCACGGCTACGACGTTTTCCCAGACTCAAACAGGACACAGCCGTTTGGGAGCGGGGCAACCTGTTTTTACAATTACGGTGACTTGATGATAAAGAACAATACAGACCAATCTTTTCAACTTTGCATAGAAATTACAGAAAATGAATTAAAAGGAACTTGGCGGTCAAACGCACCACCTGAATATAAATATAAAGTATACGAAAAAAAACATATTATTCAATCCGAGTATTGGGGTGGCTATACAAGACATAATCTGATCTTTCGAAAAAAATATGACTGGAACAATGTCTTGATAGATGATGAATTTGTGACTGAGAACCACGCTATTATGATGTACGCACCGCTGCTGCAAGACTCCACATTATAATTACAATACAAAGTATGATAAATTTACCTTAGCTCCGTCCTCTTGAACCGGAATATAACAAAATCACCAATGTCATTTTTGCTATAATCCCTATATCCGTTATTTAAAACGGACGGAAAAATCAATCCTTGCAAAGTATAATACTCTATTGCTTTTTTAGTTAAGCCTGTTGTTTTGCTAACTTGATTTATTAACATATTTATCACCCCAATAGAATCTTAAGCCAATACCCAAGGTAATCGTCAAGTATTTTTTGAAGAAAATATAAATTCGCCTTATCAGCGCATATTTATGTAAATACTGCTTTCAACTGCCTATAAACTCTTGATTCTACGGGGTTTTTTGAAAAAATGCTGTATCGCCACTCGTACATTTAAACCAGGTACGAATACCTGGTTATTTTTTATGTCTGAAATATTTTACTAGCACAATCATCTGTTTTTCTACTAGAAGCACACAGCTAATAGCTAAATGGCTAAAAACACAAAATAATACTTTATTTCGCTATTGCATGTCCATTTGAAGTGATGTATAATAACTTTTGTCGGTAGGACATGTAATTCAATCCTATAAACATGCGGTCGTGGCGGAATTGGCAGACGCGTAAGATTCAGGTTCTTATGCCCGTCAGGGTGTGGAGGTTCAAGTCCTCTCGACCGCACCATTTAAACCAGGCATATATTGCCTGGTTTTTTTATACCTGAAACACGAAGGAAGGAGTGACCACAGGTCACCCCTACAACTCAACCGACCCAAAAGGAATACCTCTAAGCCCAAAAGCTGACGGCAGATGGCTGACAGCTTTTGGGCTTAGGGCATGTTTCAGGTTAGTAAGGGCCAATAGCTAACGGCTAACGGCCAATAGCAAAGCGGGCTTATATATCAACCCGCTTCTCCCCTGAACGAATTTTAGAATTAATAACCTCTACTAAAAACATGGTAGAAAACACATGATATAGTTCCCCAACCACTCCCTCAACAGAACCTTCCCTATTGGCGAGCTTCCCCTGTAAGACTATTTCAAAGCCATATTGTTGCTCATTGCTTTGAATAAACTGGCGAATGATGCTTTCTCTGATTTCACTATCAGCAATCTCCAACCAGTCATCATAGGGGTTTGGTTCTTTTTCTGTGAATTGCTCCATTAGCTGTAAAAAACTCTCCCGGAATTTTTCAAAGGTTGGTTTTTCAATACTGCCAATTTTCATTGTAGCACTCCCTTAGCTATGAATTCTGCTTTAATTATAGATTTTTTATCAGTCCGGATCAATTCCCATTAAAAGATATAAAAAAACCCGGCTTTGCCGGGTAAGACCTTCTACCATTTATTGATTTCCGGACATTTCATTTTTAATAGATTGAATGAAAAGGGGCTATAATACTTTTCCTGGTTGGTACAGGTAGGGTTCTCACATACAAGTACCGGGATGCTCTCGGCGTAACAAGCTTTTAGGTCTTGTTTTACATCAACATTTTGAAGTTTCTCTACTAGATTTTGGCCGCAGTTAGGACAGGTTTTAATAAATTGTGTCATACGGTATCCCTCCTTAAAAATATGTAGGTAACCGTTCTTACCTAATTAATTATCTAATTGGGTAAGAATTACTTTTTGTCACTTTAATTATACTCCTAATAAATTGATTTATCAATAAATATTATATCACATTTAATAAATATGATGCACTAAATAAGACCCCCTGCCATTGACAGGGAGCCCTGAAAAGGCAACCCCATACCTTTTCCCGGGTGTCGGTTTTTCCAGTGGTTTTGTTGACACCTTTACCCGTTAACCTTTCCGCGCCTCCCACAAGCGACGGGTGGGAATTTTCTTTATCATTCCCCTAAATAATATCTACATGCATTAAAAGCCCAAGGCTCAAGAACCCAAGAGTTTTAAGCTGATTTACTTCAGTGTCTGCGTAAAGGCACCAATATCGGGGTAAAAATCAACATCTTTAACCCTAAAAATACTCTTATGTTTATCTAACAATGTTTCCAATTGATATCCTTCTGCCTTATCCACAATTGTTACCTTTTTAAGTTCTTTGTTATCCACCATAGCCTTGCGAAACATCCAATTGGATCGAAAATCGGTTGTGGGAAAAGAATAGCCAATAACAACAATTTCCGATGCAAACCCCAGTGCCCTGCGGGCTTGGTGCCATAACTCCGGAATAAAAGGGATCGATTGGTAGTTTTTCATTAAGGTGGGTGGAATAATAACTCTACTAAGTTTGTTGCAGCAATGTTGGGAGGTGCACTGAATCATATTGGCTATACCATTTATTACCACACTGTGTCCTCCCCCATCACTATGTTCATAGGCATAGAGCTGACCACACTGGGGACAGTACAACCAATTTAAAGAACCATGAAGTTTAAGTAATTTTACCTTGGCACAATTAGCCGGCCCCGAGTCATTCTGATGCTTAAAGTGAAGGGGCATTATTGATCCACTTAAATATCGGCAAGAAATACCGTAACCATCTTGGATGCACCACATTTTCCTTTGTAAGTTTGCCCTAAGTAAAGCGTAATCCATTAGTAATTCATAGTTAAAAGATATGATCGTATCTCCGGGATTTAAGGAGGCCGCTATTTTGCTATGGTAGGGACAAAGATCCCCGTATAAAATTTTATCAAAGGTCAGTGCCATTAGCAGCAGATACTCCTCATAGGCCTTTAAAAGTCTTTCCCGTCCTGGTTGGTCCTCTTCCATTTCAATATTTAATAAAGTTAATACTTCTTCCATATCCAGGTTGGAATTACTTACCTCATTCCTAGAAACACCCCATAATCTCTCAATAAACTGAAATATATGATTATAGGTCATATCTTCATCTTCATAGTACCTCTCTCTGATTTGATGAATATTAATAACCCGCATGGCCTTTTGAAAGAAATTTTTAGCCACCGGGCTTGTTTCACCAAGATATGAGCCTTTGTATGCTGCTCCTGCACCGGCCCCCAACACATATACTCTGGTCACCGGATTCCTCCTATCTACTATCGGCTAACCCTAGTATGGCGCATTGGCAAAAAAAAATAACCCGGTAGCGGGCTATTAATTAAACAAAATCCTGAATACTTGTCCCATAAAATATAAGCCCGAAAAACAAATTACCGCCAGGCCAAATCTCTTGACAAAAATTGAGTCATCCCCCTCTAACCACTGACGGGTACCTTCATATAGATCGGCTTCCGTTTCTTCACATACCAGTTGATGCGTTATAGAAAAATCCATCACCATCTCCGCACTTTTCATCATGACTCCCCCCGAACATTTGTTTTTATTATTTTATTACCAAACCTATGTTCGTGTCAAGGGTAAAAAATAAACCTGTCATACTATTATGACAGGTCTAAAAACTTAGTGTTTACCAGTAACATTATAGGAAATAACCCTCTTTTCCCAGGTTCGCATGACTACCTGCTCATCCTTATTCTCTAGAATATACTGTGGCAATATGGGTGTTTTCCCATAGCCATTGGGTGCATTAATAATATAAGTGGGGACAGCAAGTCCAGATGTATAGCCTCTCAGTTGTTCCATAATAGCAATACCATCATCAACACCAGTGATAAAATGCCTGGTTCCCTTTACTGCTTTAGCATGAAAAATATAGTAGGGCCGAACACGGATGGTCAATAGACTCTGGTTTAATCTCTTCATGACATCTGGTTGATTATTAATGTCTTTTAATAAAACAGCCTGATTACCAAGGACTACGCCTGCCTTAACCAACATATCGCAGGCCTTTTTTGCCTCAGGTGTAACTTCCAAGGGACTATTAAACTGTGTATTGATATAAAGCGGTGGGTGGCTTTCTAAAATACTGCAAAGTTCCGGTGTAATTCTTTGGGGCATTGTGACAGGTGTTCTGGTACCGATTCGTTTTATTTCCACATGGGAAATATTATCTAATTCCGTGAGCAGCCAATCGATTTGTTTATCTGATAATAACAAGGCATCGCCGCCTGTTATTAAGACATCCCTTATTTCAGTGTTCTCTCTGATATACTGCAGTGCTCCTTGCAGCACCTGTTTTGATTTGTGAACATCAATTTCGCCAATATTTCTACGCCTTTGGCAATGTCGACAATACATCGCACATTGGTTCGTAACATTAATAATAAGACGATCCGGGTATCTTCTGGTCACCCCCGGCACAGGTGAAGTATATTCTTCTCCCATAGGGTCTTCAACACCATAGCGATCCAAAATTTCTTCTACACAGGGGACAGCCTGCAGCCATACAGGGCCGCCATGCCCACTGGCCATTGCCAGGGCCATATAATAGGGAGAAACAGCCCAACGGTATTGACGCCCAACCTTTTCGATTGCTTCTTTTTCGTCCGTTGTAAGATCCACCAGTTGACTTAGAACCTTAACATCTTTAATACGCTTGGCCATTTGCCAACGCCAATCCTGCCATTGTTTCTCATCCGCCTGAAAAAAATTCAGAATATTCTTTTTAGCAAGGTTATGCTGCTCCTGAATTTCAAAACCATTACGTATGTTAACCTTGTTCTCCAGGTAACCACTAATGTTTGATTTTAACTCCTTGGCCCTTTTAAGGGCTATTTTTCTTTTAGTTTGTTCCGACCGAAAATCTTCTGAAATTAAATGTACAGACATAAAAAAACCCCTTTCTTTATAGCTTACGAAGTTAGCTGAAGGGTTCGGGTCGAAAGGTTAAAACCCTACTGAATATAATCAGATTCACCCCAAAAATCGGGTCCTCCGCTCCTGTATGAACAGGATTCAGCTCCTACAAACATTTATCTAGTTTTTGTAAGTTGTCACAACTCATTTTACCATGTAAGTTGCCTGTATGTAAATAAAAAAGAAAGGCATTCCGAAGGGAATTACCTTTCAAATTTCCTTTTAAACCCTTATTAAACCTTCATTGTCAGAAGCATTTAGGTGTCCATACACGGTTATAATATCCCCGGCCAAAATACGACTATCTGGAGCAGGGTCAACAATATCCCCTTGCCCTTTGCGAACAATCGCCAATACTTTACTTTCATTGAGCCTGCTTTGGGCCAATGTTTTTCCGACCAGAATGGAATCGGGTAAGACCTTCCAATCTTCAATTTTATTTAAACGGCTTTCCAAATGGTAGGTGTGTTGTAATAAGTCTTCTAAAAGTCTTGAAATTTCACCATTTACACGGTCTCTTTCCTTTAATAGTTCATGTAATTTTTCATGGATACCAGTCAAAACCATCCGCTGATCAAAATCATCCAAGTATTTTTGAGCCGCTGAAACAGACTTAACCACCACACCAATACCAGGAACCACATCAACGATGCCCACCTCTTGTAAGAGGGTTAGTGCTCGTCTGATGGTTTCCGGTGAAACACTATATTTTCCTGCCAAAGTGGATCGGCCAAATATTTTTTGCCCTTCCTGATATTCTCCCCGGACAATTCGTTCGGCTATATCTGCAGCAATGGTAACATACCTTGCCAGATGTAGGTCATGATTTACCACAATAAGCTCCTCCATAATATATTATACTAGCTACATATTATAACCCCGTATCCAAAAAAGCAAAAGGCTTTTTAGAAAAACTTGGCACACTTGCCCCTGGTCAGGCAGGGAAATAGGGAAAGTCCCGGCTTAATAAAAAAAACAGGAACTGCACCGTAAAACACAGTCCCTGTGGAATTATATTTTGTTAATTAAATCTTAGAAATAAAGATCCCGTTCCCCGTCCTCAATTTGTTTTACTCTCGCTTCCGTCAAATTTCTAATCTGATCATTTTTAATTTCTGCTAAATGTTGGCGGATAGTCTCCTCACCAACTGCCCTTGTCTCCGGGGATGCATAGTCAATTAAATATTCTTTAAAGGTAAGAATTGCATTGGGTTGGCAGACGTTTTGAATCTCCCCGCTTTTTGCCAAAGCCATAAAGCGATCACCCGTACGGCCCTTGCGGTAACAGGCTGTGCAATAACTGGGAAGCCAGCCAGATTGACAAACATTGCGCAATACATCATCGGGATGGCGGTGGTCATCAACATAAAATTGCGGTGATTCTTCTTCGCCACAGCTGCCACTGGTGCAATTTTGCTTTTCTTGTTCCTTTTTATAACCACCTACCCCGGTACAGGAGCCGGCGGATATTTGAGATACACCGTAGTTCAGCAGCATATCCCTCTGCTCCGGTCGCTCGCGGGTGGATAAAATAAGTCCGGTATAGGGAACAGCCAGACGAACAATAGCAACTATCTTCGCAAACTCCTCGTCCTTAACCAAATACGGGAAGCTTTCGTAGTCGATGCCCTGAGCAGGACGCAAACGGGGTACGGATATGGTGTGAGGCCCTACGCCAAAACGTTCCTCAAGGTGTTGAGCATGCAGCATCAAGCCCATGACCTCAAATTTATAGTCGTATAGGCCAAACAAAGCACCAAAGCCTACATCATCAATGCCCCCTAACATCGCTCGATCATGGGCCGTGGTATGCCAATCGTAATCAGCCTTGGGACCACTGGGGTGCATATTTTTATAGGTTTCCCGATGGTATGTTTCTTGGAAAAGGATATAGGTTCCGATACCTGCTTCCCTTAGCAGCTGATATTCTTCGATGGTGGTAGCAGCTATGTTTACGTTGCAGCGGCGGATACTGCCGTTTTCAAATTTCAAACTGTAAATGGTTTTTAGGCATTCCAAAACATACTCAATGGAGCATTCACCAGGATGCTCTCCTGCTTCCAGGGCCAATCTCTTATGGCCCAGGGATTCTAAAATCTTTACTTCCTCTGCCACTTCCGCTTGGCTTAATTTACGCCGGTTGAATTGATGATCTCTACGATAACCACAATAAACACAGTTGTTGACACAGTGATCACTGATATACAAGGGAGCAAACATGACCAGTCTTTTACCATAGATTTTCAATTTTATTTCACCGGCAACCTTAAACATTAAATCCAGTAATTCCTGATCGTCATTTTGCAGGAGAATTGCTACTTCTGCCGGTGTCAAACCCTTTGCTTCCCTGGCCTTCTCGATAATTTCCCGCACTCTGGCCGATGCAGCTTTTTTCCCCTCTTCCAATAGGCTGTTTATGGTTCCCTCGTTGATAAAGTCCGCAGCTTCCCATTGATGCTGGTAAATATTCGCTTTGTTAATGGACATGCCTTTCCCCTACCTCTCATTCTTAAATTTTTCCTTTGGGCTATCGCCCCGTCCTGTACTAATGCTTCGTCCCACCTCTGTTAACAAGGCGGTAATCTTGCGGTGGGATTCAGCGGGATTTTCTTTACTACCGGCCTTGTCCGGATAAATTTGATATTTTTCACGGTAACTTTCCGGAGATAAGTTGGGCATAATCACATTGGCACCACAGCCGAGGGCCATTTGACGCCCCGCAGGGTGTAAAGTCCCTATTGCTGTGGTGGCCGGTAAATGGGTTTGGGGAAGCACCAGCCGGGCCACGGCAAGGGTTTTTAGGGTTAAGCTAAGATCCCCCGGTTTGCTATCCCTTAGCGGTGTCTGATGATGCGGTACAAAGGGTCCGAGGCCCGCCATTTCAACATCTAAATCCCTTAATAAAAGGATATCCTCTGCCAGTGTTGCCACTGTTTGACCAGGCAGCCCCACAATATTGCCAGAACCCACTTGATAGCCTAATTCCTTTAACCAGCCAATTTTTTTTATTCTTTCCGCCAGGGTGGTTGCTGGCCTAAGCTGCGTAAACAAATTGGGATCTGCGGTCTCATGTTTGAGCAGGTAGCGATCCGCTCCTGCTTCTTTCATCCGAGCAAAATCCTCTCTGCTGCGTTCTCCCACACAGGCTGTGATGGCAAAATTGCCGGCCTGCCTCACTTGCCGAATGATCTCTGCCAGTTCGGAACCGCTGTAATGGGGATCTTCCCCTGACTGCAAAACAATGGTACCATACCCCAGTTCTGCGGCATATTGAGCTGTTTTAATGATCTCCGCCAGGGGTATACGGTATCTTTGAATTTGTTTATTGCTTCTCCTGAGACCACAATAATAACAGTTATTACGACAATAATTGGAGAATTCGATGATTCCCCTGAGGTGCACCTCGTCACCAAAATGTTGTTTTCTTACTTGATCCGCCAACTTAAATAACTGGTTTTCTTCTTCTCCTGGCAGTGCACCTAATAAATCGATGATCTGCTGCCTGGATAATTTATCACCTGTGGCCGCTTTAGCTAGGGCCAGGCTAAAATTTTCCCCCAAGGCAGTTCCCCCTTCGTTTATGAATTTTGGTCAGCTAACATTGCTTGAATGGTTGGAAAGGGTGATAAAGCCCGATGTAAGATTCCCATGACATAGGCAATACAGACGCCATAATTGACCATGGGTACACCTGACTGCTGTACTTGCATCATCCGGGACAACATCTGCCTTCCATTGATCATACAGGCCCCGCAGTGCACCACCAGTTTGTACTCGGTCAAATCCTCGGGAAAGCTGTGGCCACTGCTCCAGTGAAATTCTAAATCTCCGCCAACAATTTTTTGTAACCAACCGGGTATTTTTTTCGTACCAATATCATCTTCCATACGATGGTGGGTGCAGGCTTCGGAAATTAACACCTTGTCACCTGGTTGCAAATTACCAATAGCCTTTGCCCCTGCCACCAATGTCTCTAAGTCCCCCTTATACCGGGCAAAGAGTATCGAAAAGGATGTTAATTGAATATCCTCCGGTGTATCTCTCGCTACTTCTTTAAAGGCCTGGGAGTCGGTAATAACTAGCTTGGGTTTTTTATTTAGGTTGCCCAGACATTCCCTTAGCTCGCTCTCTTTAACAACATAGGCCATTGCCCGGTGGTCCAGAATATCTCTGATGGTTTGCACCTGGGGTAAAATCAAACGTCCTTTAGGTGCTGCTGTATCAATGGGTGTTACTAGCACAACCGTATCCCCGGGATTTAATAGGTCACCTACAATTACCCGGTCATCCCAGTTTGCCGGAGCTGTTTTGACAATGGCTGCTTTTAACTCACTTATCCCCTGGCCAGTAAGAGCACTAACCAGCACTGGTTCCCTTGAAAATGCTGCCTTGGCCTGCTCGATATCCAGTTCAGCTACCCCTTGGATATCAATTTTGTTAAAGACCACAATGGTGGGGATTTTTTTGTTCTGGCAGTGCTGAGTAATCTTCAACTCATACTCGGTAAAGCCGTTTTGGGCATCAACAACCAATAGAGCCAGGTCTGCTTTATTAAATACATCCATCGACCTTTTAACCCTAAGTTCCCCCAGTTTGCCACTATCATCAAGGCCTGGTGTATCAATAAGAACTACCGGCCCCACCGGTAAAATCTCCATGGCCTTATAAACGGGATCGGTGGTGGTCCCGGGGGTGTTGGAGACCAGTGCGATATCTTGATTGGTTAAGGCATTAATAAGGCTTGATTTGCCGGCATTACGCCGGCCAAAAAGGGCGATATGCAACCGATTGCCCTTAGGGGTGTGATCCATTATTCAGCCTCCTCCTAATTGTCACTTCTAATTTGTTTCGCTGACCCAAGTCCCATGTTGGTTTTTAGTCTTTACGCTAATCGTTAACAGCCGATCATCAAGAAATGCCCCAAAGCGGATGCCTGATCAGTATTTGTTGCTAAGGGCTGTCTTTACTTGAACTCCCTTAATGTTGCCAAGTTTACCGGTCATGGCCCCAACTTCATCATTGGTACCTTGGATAATCAGGGATATAACGGAAAGCCCTGCTTCCTTATGGGGAATACCCATGCGGCCAATGATAATCTCGGCATAGCGACTTAAAATGCTATTGATTTCTGGTGCCTTGTCCCGTTCCTCAATGATGATCCCCACAACACCAATACGACGTAACATTTAATCACTCCCAACTAAAATTAAATACCCGTCAAGCCAGAGAAAGGCAGACGGGTAGCGTACAAGCAAAACCGCACACCCCTTGGTCCAAGGCACACTAGCCTCTCTCCTGAGGGAAATTGCATCCGTTTTTACACCCTCCAAGACAGGAAGTCCTAACTTGTCAGGTCTATTCTTATTATATCTGATACGAATTACCAGTCAATGGGTTGGTTGCATCTTTTCTGAAAATTCTTTATCCTCAATTTTAAGTATTACGTAATTCCTCAAAGGGAAATATTGCCTTAATGTCGAATATATCCACCTAAATTCTTTTAATCGCACACTAAAACAAGGGGTCATCGTCCCAAGCTCTTAAAATTACTTTGTGAATTTACGCCTGTGGAGACTTCTCTGGCGGAGAGGCAGGGAACTGTTTCCAGTCACGGGTCTATGATGCAGGAATTTCAAGTTAGGAATATTTTTCTATTATGAAAGGAACGGTGATATATTTATGGCAGTGGGTCAGGAAGATCAATTGGTGGTTTTTCAATTAAACGACCAACAGTATGCACTACCCATCAATGAAACCCAGGAAATCATACGTATGGCCGAAGTAACTAGATTACCCAACACGAATTTCTATGTGGAAGGTATTATTAATTTACGCGGTACAATTCTCCCTGTTATCAGCCTCAATCGAAGACTGGGATTACCCGAAACAGAAATAAATGAGGATACCAGAATAATTGTCGTAGAAAACAAAGGTAACAAGGTGGGAATGATTGTAGACAGTGTTCTAGAGGTTGGACGTTTCACCCAAGAAGAAGTGGAACCACCCAATTTAATTGGTGACAACGTAGAATATTTAAAGGGCGTTGTTAAAAAGGGAGATCAACTCTGGTTGCTAGTAAATTTGGATACGGTTTTATAAAAATGGCCGTAGGCTTTAAACCATTAGCATACTATCATCTTTAAAATTCTTTTAGATCGGATAAAAAAGAGGCTGTTGCACCATTAACGACGTGTGCAACAGCCCTTATCATTTTTACCCGTGCAAAGCCCATGAGTCCTGGCTCATGACTATATCAATACTGCTGTACCGCTGGCAGCTACCATAAGCATGCCTTCTCTGATCACTTCGTAGTCTAGATCCACACCCACAATGGCATTGGCTCCCATACGACGAGCATGTTCCGTCATTTCTGCCAGGGCAACCTCCCGGGCCTGGGCCAGTTTACTCTCGTACGCTCCACTGCGTCCGCCAACAATATCCGTAATGCTGGCAAAAATATCCCGCACTACGTTGGCACCCATGATCGCTTCTCCGTTGACAAGACCAAAATATTGCCGAATGACCTTTCCTTCAATGGTTCCTGTTGTAGTAATAATCATAAACAAACCTCCTAACACAAGGATTTTGGTTATCAACTAGTGGTGACTGCCAATTTATTTTATATACATATAACTTGGAGCCAACAAAGCCCAAGGCCAAATGCTATCCGATAGGCTGAAGGCTATTCTTTTTCTGCTACCGCCTTAAAGGCTTTGAAAGCTGCTTCGACTGTTTTTTCAATGTCCTTCTCCGTATGGGCCAAGGAAACAAAGGACGCTTCAAACTGGGAAGGTGCCAAGTAAATGCCCTGTTCCAGCATGCTTCTAAAGAAAACTCCATAGTTTTTAGTATCAGAGGAAGCCGCAGAGGCAAAGTCCCTTACTGCTTCCCTGGTAAAAAAGCAGGTCTGCAAAGACCCGGTCCGGTTAAAGGATACAGCCACATTGGCAGCCTGAGCGGCCTGGGCCAGTCCCTGGGCCAGGAGGGCCGATTTGCGATCCAACTCCTCATATACCCCCGGCTGTTGAAGCTGCACCAGGGTTGCGATACCCGCGGTCATGGCCAGGGGGTTGCCCGAGAGTGTCCCTGCTTGATAGACTGGCCCAGCCGGAGAAATCATTTGCATAATCTCCCTGGGGCCGCCGTAGGCACCAACTGGCAAGCCGCCGCCAATAATCTTACCCAGACAGGTTAAGTCTGGCAGCACATTATAATAGGCCTGGGCACCGCCATAGCTTAGGCGGAAACCAGTGATAACCTCATCAAAAATTAACAGGGCACCATATTTATTGCACAGACTCCTTAAGCCCTGCAGAAAGCCCTCTGCCGGTGCCACCACACCCATATTGCCGGCCAGCGGTTCCACAATAACCGCTGCAATATCCGAACCAACTTCCGCAAAGATTTTCTCCAGCAGCTCTAGGTCATTATAACAGGCATTGATGGTATTGCCGGCAATGTCTTCGGGTACCCCCGGGCTGGTGGGAACACCATGGGTCAAGGCCCCGGAACCAGCTTTAATTAATAAGGAGTCATGATGACCGTGATAACAACCCTCAAATTTAACAATCTTATTCCGATTGGTATAGGCCCGGGCCAATCGCAGGGCACTCATGGTGGCTTCGGTACCGGAGTTGACCATGCGAACCATTTCCACCGCAGGCAGTGCCTCTGCCACCTTTTCGGCTAAGGTTACTTCCAAATCCGTGGGTGCTCCGTAGGTAGTGCCCCGCTCCAAGCAACGTTGAATGGCTTGCACAACCGCCGGATGACGATGTCCTAAAATCAGGGGACCCCAGGAACAAACATAATCGATGTATTCATTGCCATCCATGTCCCACATATGGGAACCATCGCCTCGGGCAATAAAAGGTGGATCCATGTCCACCGACTTAAAGGCTCGCACGGGACTATTCACACCACCGGGTATAACCCTCTGGGCCTTATCAAATAACTCTTGTGACTTTTGGTAACTGGGAGCCATAGAGAACCTCCTAATCCATGAAATATTTCATACTGCTTTTCTTTAATTCCGCTACACTGTAAAGCAGCCGATAGTTTGTAACCCCGGCAATTTCAGAAAGCCTTGCTGCAATTTGCTGACACTCTTCTTGGCTGTGACCATGTACCATGGTATAAAAATTGTAAGGCCATTGCGGTAAGGACACCCTTTGATAGCAGTGGGTAACCTCCGGTAATTCTGCCATTTTTTCTCCCACTTTGATAATGATCTCCTCGGGAATGTTCCAAACAATCATGGCATTGGCCTTAAACCCAACCCGATGGTGTCTGAGGGCCGCCCCAATTCTTCTCATGAACCCGCTTTCTTTAATGGCCTGCACCCTATCCATCAGCTCTGCCTCGCTGATACCCAGTCTTTGGGCAAGTTCCATAAATGGTCTGCTTACTAAGGGTAAGCCAGCCTGCAATTCCATAACGATCTTTTTATCCAGATCCGTTAACGTCATGTTCTCCCCCGCTTAAAATTTTATTCCTCTGTTTTTCTTACTTTAAAATTCACCAATACCTTGAAAAATCTTTGGGATGGCAAATTGATGATATCATCAATCCCGGTCTGCTCTTTTATTTCGTTCAGTATCTGCTCCACCTTGGCCGGTGATTGCGCTAAGATGGTAAACCACATGTTATATTCATGATCCCGCAAATAGTTATGAGTAATACCAATATAGCTGTTAACCACCTGAGCAACCTCATCCATGCGCTCTGGTGGAACTTTAATAGCACATAGGGTTCCTTTATAGCCAAGCTTTCTGGAGTCAAAAACCCCACCCAGACGACGGATAACATCCTGCTGCATCAGTCGTTCCAAGCGGTTTAATACCTCCTGTTCGGAGATACCAATTATTTCACCGATCACCTTGTAGGGTTCCGTGCAAATAGGAAAATCCGTTTGTACCACATCCAGCAGATGCCTGTCTACATGATCCAACTTCACTTTAATACCCCTTCCGACCGTGGTATAAACACCAGGGTTCTTCCGCCATGTAATCACCATGATAGAAGTGTGCCCTGGCGCGGCAGCCGCCGCACACTTTCTTATAGCCGCATTCACCACAACCACCCTTATACTCCATGGTCCGCAGTTCCTTAAATACAGGGTGGTTTTTCCAGATGTCTACAAAGGACATTTCTTTGACATTGCCAAGAGGAATATTGAGATAAGCGCAGGGCTGTACATCTCCTTTGGGTCCAATAATACAATAGGCAGTACCAGCCAGACAGCCCCTTTGAAATCTTACATCCATATCCAATTGTTTAGCAATGCGCATAAACTGGGGGGCACAGGTAGGCTTTAACTCAATATCTACCTGTTTCTGCTTCTCCATAATGCGGGTTAGTAGGTTTTCATACTGTTCTGCCCGCAAAGATTCCTGTTCGATATTAACAGCCCTGCCGGTGGGCACCAGGAAGAAAACATGGTGAGCCACAGCACCTTCCTTAACGGCAAAGTCTGTGAGGGCTTCTACTTCATGGTAATTCCAATCCATCACCGTGGTATGCACCTGAAAGGGAAGTCCTGCCTGGCGGCAGTTTCTCATACCTTCTACCGCCGCCTGCCAGCAGCCCTGCTGAGCCCTAAATTTATCGTGCTTGGCGGGGTCCACACTGTCCAGGCTAATGCCCATACCAGCCGCTCCGGCATCCTTGAGCCGCTGAGCAACTTCCGGTGTAATCAAGGTACCGTTGGTGCCAAAAACAGGCCTCAGCCCCTTCGACCGGGCATGGGCCACCAGTTCGTAAATATCTGGTCTCATCAGTGGTTCCCCACCGCTAAAAATCATTATTTTAAAGCCCGCTTCAGCAATTTCAGCCAATAGTTTTTTGGCCTGCTCCGTGTTTAATTCTTCTTCCGCCTTGACCCCGGCATCACGGTAGCAATGCTCGCAATACAGGTTGCAGGCGTTGGTTGTATTCCAAGAAATAATCATGTTTAGTCCTCCTTCAGCCTCAGCCAGCTGGCAACCTCTGGAGCATGGTAGGTAATAATGATATCTGCCCCAGCCCGCTTAAAGCCAGTAAGGGTTTCCAGTACGACTTTCTTTTCGTCTACCCACCCCAACTGAGCGGCAGCTTTGACCATCGCATATTCCCCGCTGACATTGTAGGCCGCCACCGGGTAATTAAACTCGTCCTTGATCCGTCTGATGATATCCATATAGGCGAGGGCAGGTTTGACCATGACAATATCTGCCCCTTCTTTAATATCCTGCAGGGTTTCCCGAAGGGCTTCATTGCCATTGGCATAATCCATTTGATAGGTTTTGCGATCACCAAATTGAGGTGTGGAGCCGGCTGCTTCCCGGAAGGGCCCATAATAAGCAGAGGCATATTTGGCTGAGTAAGCCATAATCGGCACATCGGCATAGCCGGCGGCATCCAGTTTAGCTCGGATAGCAGCCACTCTGCCATCCATCATATCCGAGGGTGCTACCATATCTGCCCCGGCCTGCACATGGGATAAGGCCGTTTGGGCCAGTAATTCCAGGGTCGTATCGTTTTCCACCGTATTATTCTTAATCAAACCACAGTGTCCGTGATCGGTATATTCGCACAGGCAGACATCCGTAATCACTAACATATTGGGGTAAGCTTTTTTTATGGCCCGAACGGCCTGCTGAACAATTCCTGCCGGGTCATAGGCACCCGAACCAACCTCATCCTTTTCTTCCGGCACACCAAAAACGATTACGCCAGGAATACCCAGCTCCTCTATTCTCCTTAGCTCCTCTATTAATAAATCAACCGAAAGGTTGTAAACCCCGGGCATACTGCTTACTTCCCTGCACACCCCCTGACCATAGGTGGCAAAGACGGGATAAATTAGATCATCCACTGCCAGGTGATTCTCTCTTACTAAGCGTCTGACACGTTCATTCAGTCTTAGGCGACGGTGACGAATATTAGGAAATTGGGGCATAACAGCACCTCCACAAGCTTTGATACCTAATTATAGTATAAGCCAGCAACCACAGGCCAAGGCCCTCGGTTGTTGGCTAAGTTTTAAGCTAGACCTATTTCTTCATCGGTTAGATAGCAGGCAGGATCTTCCATCCAGAAGTCCCCATAGACAGCTTCCGCTCTGGCCCGGAAATTCCCGTTGCAGAGATTAAGCCATTTACACTTGGCACAGCGGCCCTTCAAGAGGGATTTGCGATCCTTAAGACCCGCCAGAATAGGCTGGCTGAGATCCGTCCAGATATCTCCAAATTTACGTTCTCTGACATTGCCAAAACGGTGATTGCGGGTAAATTGATCGGCGTGGACATTTCCTTCCCAATCCACCTCACCAATGGCAATGCCAGTACGGTTGCCCCCATTGCGAGATAACAGCTCGAATACCTTCTTAGCCTGTTCTGGATTTTCCTTTTGTAGTTTCAAATAAAGATAAATGGCATCCGCATGGTTATCTACCGTTAGTATTTCTTTGTCCAGTCCTCGCCGGTGGAAATCCTGGGTACGTTCAATAATTAAATCCAGGGCGGCCCGGCTTTCTGCCGGTGAAATATCTTCCTTAATCATTTCACTGCCCCGACCGGAATAAACCAAATGATAAAAACAAACCCGTGGGATATTTTCCCTTTCTATAAGATCAAAGATCTGGTTCAATTCCTTATGATTATGACGGTTGATGGTAAAACGCAGACCAACCCGTTGTCCCACCGCCAGACAGTTGCGAATACCCGTTAAGGCAGCTTCATAGGCACCCTTACGACCCCTAAAGGTATCATTTACTTCACCAATACCGTCTAGGCTGATCCCCACGTAACCTACCCCAATTTTTTTGATTCGAGCGGCCACCTCCGGTGTAATTAGGGTTCCATTGGTAGAGATAGTGGTACGGATGCCCTTTTGGCTGGCATATTCGGCCAGCTCAAAAAAGTCCGGACGTACCAGTGGCTCCCCACCGGAAAATAAAATTACCGGCACCTTGAAATCGGCCAAATCATCAATAAATTGTTTCGCTTCCTGGGTATTCATTTCATTATATTTTTTATTGTCGGACTCGGAATAACAATGGCGGCACCTCAAATTGCAGGTTCTGGTGGTATTCCAAACCACCACAGGCCCATGACCAGCCACAGCACCATGTATTTGTCCCTTTGAACCATGGGCATAGCGCAGAGAATCCCCAAAATTTTCTGTACCGCAGAGTAGTTTGCTAATACCAATCATAAAGCTCCAACTTTCTATAATTTTTAGTCCGGGTTAAAATAATTTAATCTTCCCGGCCTGTGAAATAATCGGTAAGGGCTTGTACAAGACCATCAATGGTATATTCCCTTGCTTCCACATCCACCTTCAGACCCAATTGTCTGGCGGTGTTAGAAGTAATCGGTCCGATGCTGGCCACCACCACCTGCTCCATTAACTGTGGCAACCCTGCTTCCCCTATTAGTTTAACAAAATTCTGTACGGTGGATGAACTAGTAAATGTAACCACCTGGATATCACCGTTGGCCAAGCTTTCCCGTATAACTGCCGCATTACCGTCCCCTAAAACCGTGTGGTAGGCAACCACTTCATGTACCTGGGCACCCATTTCTTCCAGGGCCCTGGGCAGCACTTTGCGGGCAATGTCTGCCCTGGGTAACAGGATCCGGTCACCGGGCAGCACCTTTCCCCTCAGTCCCTCAACGATTTCCTCCGCACGGTATTCACCCGGTACATAGTCCACCGTTAAGCCCCGCTTTTCCAGCTCCTCGCGGGTTTTTGGCCCAATGGCACAGAGCCGAACATCACTCAGATCCCGAATGTCCTTTTTATTTTCACTCATCCGCTTAAAGAACTTTTGCACGCCATTGACACTGGTAAATATTACCCAACGATAGGAGCGTACATCGGCAATGGCAGTATCTAAAGGTGTATAGTCCTCTGGTTCTGCAATGCGAATGGTTGGGAATTCCCAAGGCTCGCCACCCAGGGCCTCGATGGCCGCCGATAAAACACTGGCCTGCTCCCGGGAACGTGTTACAATAATCCTTTTGCCAAACATCGGTCTATTTTCAAACCAGGCTAATTTCTCCCGGAGCTTAACAACTTCACCCACCACAATCACTGCTGGATTCTTAAAGTTTGCTTCCTTTGCCTTTTGGTGGATATCGGCCAAAGTACCAACTAAAGTTCTTTGCTCCGGTCTGGTACCCCAGCGAATCAGGGCCACAGGAGTTTCAACAGCGCGTCCATATTCCATTAACCGAGCACAAATACCCGGTAAATTACCCATCCCCATCAAAAAAACCAAGGTACCGGCACCGGTGGCAATTTTGTCCCAAGCAATGCTGGAATCTTCTTTACCGGGATCTTCGTTCCCTGTGACAATGGCCAGGGTAGAGGTATAACCCCGATGGGTCACGGGAATTCCAGCATAGGCTGGTACAGAAATGGCGGAGGTAATACCCGGCACCACTTCAAAGGGAAGATTATTTTCTACTAATAACTCGGCTTCTTCGCCGCCGCGGCCAAAAACAAAGGGGTCGCCACCCTTCAGGCGGGTTACAAGCTTCCCTTCCTTGGCCTTATCCACCAGCAATTGGTTAATATCCTCCTGCACCATGGCATGACGATCAGGTGATTTCCCCACATAAATCATCTCTGCATCCTGACGGGCATGCATCAACAGCCTGGGGCTGGCCAGACGATCATAGACCAGGACATCTGCCTTCTTAATACAATCTAAGCCTTTAACGGTAATCAAACCCGGGTCACCGGGACCTGCTCCTACTAAATACACAATACCCTTTGTCATTGTCATCATTCCCCTGCCCTAACTTGTTCCAGTATTTTTTTGCCACCCATGGCCAACAGTTTTTCCGCAACTTCTACACCCAGCTCCTCCGCTCTGCCCACTTCAGCTTCTCCCTGGGCCCGTATAACCTGGGTACCATCTAGGTTGGCCACCACGGCAGTAAGATAGAGCTTATTGTTTTTTACTGCACCATGGGCTCCGATGGGAACTTGGCAACCACCTTCCAAATAACGAAGCAATGACCTCTCTGCAGTGGTTGCATCCCGGGTGTCTTTATGGTCAATACCCTTCAATAATTCTCTAATTTGTTGATCACCTTCCCGGCATTCAACGGTAATGGCACCTTGTCCCACTGCTGGTAAACATACTTCAAAGGGGATAATTTCGGCGATCATATCCTCCCAGCCCATACGGGTGATCCCAGCCGCTGCCAAAACAATGGCATCCAACCGCTCTGACACCAGTTTTTTCATGCGTGTGTTTAAGTTGCCCCTTAGTGCTTCCAGTTTAAAATCAGAGCGATAGCTTAATAACTGAGCACAACGACGCAGGGAGGATGTGCCAATCCTGGCCCCCTTCGGAAGGTCGGCTAATTTTCGTCCGTCCTTAGAAATCAGTGCATCCCCCGGATTATCCCTTACGCAGATGGCACCAAGGGTTAAGCCTTGGGGCAAGGCTGTGGGCATATCCTTTAAGCTATGTACCGCAAAATCAATTTCCCTTTGCTGCATGGCCACTTCTAATTCCTTGGTAAATAACCCCTTATCACCGATCTTAGCCAAGGCCACATCCAACATCTTGTCACCTTTGGTTTTCATCGTGACAATTTCAAAAGCAATTTCCGGATTTAGCCTTTCTAACTGCTCAACCACCCACTTGGTTTGCCACATGGCCAGAGCGCTATCCCTGCTGCCTACGGTTATTTTGTGTTTCATGGAAGCCTCCCTTTATTCCCCGGATCGACATTCTGCCACCACTGCGGCAACTTCCTGATCCCAATTTTTACCAAAACCAGAACCGCCTGCCACCTTTCTCTTCTCGGGTAGGGGTTTAGCCTGGGTCCTTTGACCTTCCACTTCCAGGTTAAAAATATTCTGAGTTATTTCAGTATATAGATGACCCTCCGGTGTGAGGGCGTACTGCTTGAGTTTGATTACAGGATTATGTAAAATTTGATTGACAATGGAGTTAGCCAATGAACCAATTATTTTTTTCTCCCTCTCTGTTAAATCCCCCATACGGTTATAGGCCCTTACCAATTCTCTATTTTTAATCTCCTCACCCATCTTTTTTAAAGCAGTGATGGTAGGAACTACAAATCTTGTGGCAAGCCAGCGCATAAATTCATTCAGTTCTTCTTCAATGATTCCCTCGGCCTGAACCGCTGCCTTCCTTCTTTCTTCCAGATTAGCATCTACCACATGTTGTAAATTATCCACATCATAAAGCGTGACATTAGCAATTTTGCGCACCTCTGGATCAATATCCCGGGGCACTGCAATATCAATCATCATGATAGGTTTGCCCTGTCTTTCAGCCATGACCTGCAACATTTCCGGAGTTTTAATCACATAATGCTGGGCAGCTGTACTGGATATAACAATATCTGCTTGATTCATATATTGAAATAAGCGGTCAAATTTTACAGCCGTGCCGTTAAACTTTTCCGCCAATTGAACGGCTCTGTCATAGGACCGATTGGAAACAATAACACTGGAAACGCCATTGGCCACCAGGTTTACCGCCGTTAATTCACTCATTTCCCCGGCACCCACCACCAACACGGAACGACCATCCAAAGCACCTAGACCTTGCTTGGCCAGTTCTACCGCAGCGTAGGGGATGGATACTGGGTTTTGGTCGATGCCTGTTTCTGTCCTGACTCTTTTTCCTGTGGTGATGGCCTGCTGAAAAAGAGTGTTCAGAACAACATTGGTGGTTTTAGCTTCCAGAGCCAGCTCGTAAGCTTTTTTCACCTGCCCCAATATTTGAGTTTCACCCAAAATCATGGAATCTAAGCCGGAGACTACTCGGAATAAGTGTCTTATGGCATCATACAGAGTATGGCAAAAGGTGAAATTTTTTATCTCAGAAATGTCCAGGCCAGATTTCTCAGATAAAAAAGACCACACAGAACTCATCCCAGCATCCAATTCCATGGGTGCTATATAGATTTCTGTTCTATTGCAGGTTGAAACAATGGCACAACCATCCATGCCTGAATAGGACATTAGCTTTTTTAAAGAATCCTTCATACCCCATTCTGGAAAGGCAAGTTTTTCTCTCACATGAAGGGGGGCCGTGCGGTGGTTAACTCCGATAACCGCAATAAGCATGCCTGATGCGCTCCTTTACCTGGTCGTACTTTTTTCCCCTTAGTAATTCCAATATATCTGAATCTACAAGTTCCTTAAAAATCTTTTGCCGCAGCTTTATATCTTCTATGTCTTGAAGTACTTGTTGCCGTACTTCAATAAGTATGTCCATGAATTCTTCGTACTCTGGTCCAAAGCTCTGTTCTAATTTTCGTTTTACCCGAGCAGCTAGCAAAGGACTGGCACCACTGGTTGAAACAGCGATGGCAAACTTACCTCTTCTCACTACGGAAGGTACAAAAAAATTGCTTTGCTGGGGATTATCCGCCACATTGACAATCAATTGCTTTTCCCGGCAGTCCCTAATAATGTTGTTATTGACCTCGGAAAAATTGGTGGCGGCAAAAACCAGAAAAATCCCTTCAAGATCGATCGTCTGATAAACCCTTTGCCGCAGTTCCAAGCGACCTTCGAGATACCACTCCATTATTTTGGGTGTAACCTCTGGACTAACCACCCTAACCCTAGCCCCGCAAGCCAATAGCGAAGAGATTTTTCTTTCTGCCACTGAGCCGCCCCCCACAACCAGGCAGAGGCGATTCTGTAAATTTAAAAAAACTGGATATAAATCAGTCATTTATGCTTATTTAAAACCTCCGTATACCGATAAAATCAGCAATATGATAAAAGGTTTCTTTAACTGGTTTATTAGGAAGCCCGGTTAAGTTTTGCTTAGCCTTCTCAATATACCTCTTTGTGGCGTTAAAGGCAAAATCTATGCCTCCGGATTCCTTAATAATACCGATGGCTTCATCTACCTGCTCATCTGTTTTCTCCGTAATTTCTATCAGTTGGCGCAAACGTTCCCTTTTAGCACCCTTTTCCAGGGCATAGATTACCGGCATGGTCAAAATGCCCTGGCGCAAATCGCCGCCAATGGGCTTGCCAAGAATCTTCTGGTCTGCCATCATATCTAGGATATCATCTGTAATTTGAAAAGCCATTCCAAGATAATGCCCATATCTTCTGAGGCTTTTATGCTCCTCCTCCGGAGCCCCCACTGCCACTGCCCCCAGTTGACAACTTGCTGCAATCAACAAGGCCGTCTTTCGCTTAATTCGATAAAAATAATCCCGCCAACTCTGATTAATACTATAGCTTGTTGAGATTTGATGGATCTCTCCTTCACACATCATAACACTGGTATCAGCAAGCACCCTCGCGATCAATGGGTTCTCGTACTGAGAAATCAGTATCAAGGACTTTGCAAACAGATAATCCCCGGTGTGCATGGAAATACGATTGCCCCAATTGGCCTTAACCGTAGGGTTACCCCGCCTTGTCATGGAATCATCCACCACATCATCGTGAACCAAACTAGCCATATGAATAAGCTCCAATGCCACGGCCAGGGGTAAAAGCTCCTTAATATCATTACTATAAAATTTTCCGGCCAAAAGTGCAAAAGCCGGACGCAAACGTTTTCCTCCGGCATTCAATAAGTGCATGGATGTTTGAGTTAAAAGCGGATCACGGGACTGAACGATGGCTTTTATTTCATGCTCAACAACCTGTAGATCTTTCCTAACTTGGCTAAAGAAATCGAGCATATATTATCTGTCACCTACTTGCAAAACTAATCTTTCCACCATAACTGGTACTTATTCGACAATAGTTAAATAATTCCTTCCATAACAAACAACGCCAATAAGGTTTAAAAAGCTTTCAAGATCATTTTACCATATATGTAACCTATTATCCAAAACATAGCATTATTCGACTCAAAATACCTGCATCGATCATAAATTAATTTTTAAATTGTACTTTCTGGTGATAAGTGCAGAAGTTAAATTAATATATTTCCTCAAAAATGCCCACAATAAGATTAATGCAAACCTAATTCAGACATACTAAATCTTTTGCCGCATTAGGTTTGTTACTATCAAAAAGTTGAAAGGTGGGATTCGATGAGAAAAATCCAACGTATCAAAGGTTTACTTTGCACCGCGATCCTAAGTGGAACCATCCTATCCTTTGGCACCGCTTCCCTTGCTAACATTGATCCAATGGTTTCAAATAAACCAACTCAAACCTATTCTGAAGTATGCCACGGTAAGCATCATTTTAATGAAATGATGACAGAACTTGTCTCGCAAAAGATTATTACCCAGGAGCAGGCAGACAAATGGGCTCAGTTTCGTCAATCGAAAATGGCTGAAAGAAAAGCAGAACGGGAAAAAATAAAGGACCTTTCCAAAGAAGAACGCCGTGAGTATTGGCAAAAGGCCAAGGTAAAAAGATTAGATGAAGTGGTACAGGCCGGCATTATCACCAAAGAACAAGCCGATCAGATAAAAGAGTTATGGCAAAACAAGTGTAAAAATAAGCAATAAAGCTCAACTCCGCTGCCAACTACAAAAAATTCAAGGCTTCCGAAATCTCGGAAGCCTTGAATTACTGGCGGGAGTATGTGGGAATCGAACCCACCATGGACAGGAACACTGCCCAACGACTGGTTTTGAAGACCAGGAGCACCACCAGGCACCATCTACCCCCGTGATTATAAGACCAGCCGCATACGTATTTTACCAAAGATTATCCTTTAACTCAAGCCTTAAAGAAAAATATTCGGGGTCAGGCTTGCAGTATTGCAGTTTTTACAGCAATACTGCAAGCCTGACCCCATTGACATCTTAACCCCTTCCCAATTAAGCTAAAATAATTAAAATGATTATTAGAAACATTGCTGAGGTGTTAATAAAAGTATGAAAGTACTAAAGCAAGTCATTTTTCTATCAATCGGCTTTCTGCCAGCTTTTTCATTAATGCTGGTTCAAGCCTGGTGGATGATCATATTGTGTGATGAACCTGTAATATCAAGTATGGATGAGTTTATTCCTTTCTTGATTTATTCTCTTATCATTCTGTTTCTACACTTATTAATTAAAAAGAAAAAGCCCGCAATCCTTGCAGGTATTATTATGAGTGGAGTCTTTTGGAGTATTTTATGGGTTGTTGGTTTGTCAGATATTTTGTCGTACCAAAGAGAATATTATTTAAACCTAACAATAATTACGGGTGCTGGATCAATATTTGTTATTACCCTACACAGCCTTTATCTTCTCTCAAAAAGGCTAAAAGAAATTGGTAAACCTTTTTCTCAATAGGATGTCACTTGGTTTATATGGCTGTAATTGGAATTTACCCCTTGAAGGAGTTATAAAAATCCTTTAACTCTGCTTTGGTCCCTGCTGGAAGCTGGCTTTTCTTGATACCCTGAATAGCTCCCTCAAATGCATATAGACGATGAATACACGCGGAAGGATCAATCGCTTTTATCTTAAGCCAAGCCTGCTTACTGCCTACTTCCCTTAGTTGTTCATAGGTTGTGATCCCTACTTCATTGAGTTGCTGTTCGACAACCTCACCAATATTGGGTAACTTCGCCAAATTCCCCATATACCTTTCCTCCTCACAAATTCCTGTTCATCTGCGTGTCATATGAATAATGAGGCTTTGAATCGTAATTTTACGATGTATTATTTAATGAAAGAATATATCGTATGTCAGTTAGTTTCTTTTGCATAATTTCACAGGTAAGCTCATCATTATTAATCGAAACCCATTTTTTCATAAAATCTCCTTGCATTATAGTTTTCTTTTAACACCCATAAATAACAATTCTGAAAACCCTCTTCTTTCAAATCTTTTAAGGCCGTTTCTAGCAATTTTTGTCCATAATCTTTTCTGAAATAACCGGGAAGCACATAGACAGAAACAATCTCCCCCCATTTAGAAAGCTTATTATCTCTAGATCTTCCATAAGTGATACAACCTACAGGTTTTTCATTATCATAGATAATCTGTGCTGTTAATATGTTATTATCTATCCAGTTTTGAAAAGCCGAGACCCAAAAATCATATTCTAATTCATCTAAAAACTTTTGTGGAACTATATCCTTATATGCTATCTTCCAGCTAGAAGCGTGTATATTGCTAATTATTCTAGTGTCTCTAATAGTTGCCCGCCTTATTGTTGAATTCAGTTGTTTCCACCTACTTTTCTGAAAGATAAAAACATGCTAACAAGAAGTTAATATTTTCATTTAGAACATCCGGTATTTATAAACTTGTTACTCAATTTCAAATGAAAGCTTCATTGCGCCTTTTGTGCCTTCTTCTGATTCAGCCCAAAAAGTACAATCATAACTACCTTTTTCTACGTTGTTAATTAAAACATTATTGCTATACCGATCTCCGCTTTTAAGAATAACGTCTGCTTCATTTTTATCATGGGTATATTCTTTTTTGGTTGTTCTATTTCTTATTTCATATTGCTCTATGTTACCATTAAGAAATGTGGCAGTTACATCCGATTTGTTTTCCACTTCCCATTCCAGTTTACAGTAATCTGCGCCTTTTTCAACGATTCTAACGCTAATCCCAATTAAAGGCAATTTCTTATCGTTATTAATATAACATCCAGCAAACACCATTGCTGAAGCTATGATAATTACAAATAAACATTTTTTAAAATCCATCATGATAACTCCTATCCCTGTCATATGGATTATGGGAGGTTTGATTTTTAAATTTAATATCCTTTGTTAGGGTATACAACATAAGGGATATCCCATCTTTGCAGATACTCCCCTCCTTATGCTTAATATATTATTCCTTAATCACTTAACTAATAAAATTCTGGTCTAAATTTCTTTGTCATTAACTTTTATCATAAAGCCGTATTTCTTTAGAATGTCAGCTAACTTCAAAGCGTCTTCATAATCCATAGCCTTTATTTCCAAATACTCGTTAAACATTACAGAAGATAGATAATTTTTTCGCCTTGTATAGAACTTTACTTTATCTTCCATTATTATCACCTCTTGTCAAGCAGGGCTTTAGAACACAAGGGGACGGTTCTTTTGTGTCGTTAAAAAATGAATAATTAGCCAGCCAAGGAGGTAAGCCGATAACCTTATCAGGCCTACCTCCTTGGCTTGTTAAATGGCCGTTAGAACAACCATTCTGTCTATATTGTTCGTATTACCCCGAAACTAATACCGGTTAAACGCTCGATTTGCCTAATGGACAGACCCTTAGCCTTGCATTTTTTAATCACTTCATTACGTTTTCCTTTTTCTAAAAGTGCTATCTCCGTTGGGCTTTGAACACCGGATATGCTCCTAATAAAATTGCTAGCCTCGGTATCATTTAGACGGACACCAGGATCATAGTCCAGACATCGATCCTGGTTCTCTGCCAAATTGAATTCCTTAAACAGTTTGACTGCCTTTACTCTGTTGGTCGAAAAAAGATTATAACCGAATTCAACATCGCAAATCCTTGGTTCTCCAACATACTCACCATAGCTGCTCCATGGGTAATCGGCTATATTTTTTACCATACCGGCCTTATATGGGTTTTGGTGAATATAGCGCAGTACCGTTAAAAAATAGCTGTCTGTTTCAACCATCTCGCTTTTATAGCGATCCTGGAATAAATGACCCCGGCGGCTGTATTTCCGATTATACCAATGCACATAACTTGCCCCAAGCCGCCTAAATACGATCCCCAGGTCTTCTGTTACTTCTTTTATTAATAAGTGAATATGATTACTCATCAAGCAATAAGCATAAATCGCATAGCCACTTTTTTCTTGGAATGTTTTTATTGTCTCCAAATATTTCTGATAGTCTTCGTTATCCTCAAATAGGATCTTATGGTTACTACCCCTTAGCATCACATGATAAATTCCGGTACTGCTTTTTTCCCTCGCTGCTCTTGGCATTTTTACACCCCTGATATATAGTTTACACCCGCACAGCAAGAAAAACAACACAAAAGAACCGTCCCCTTGTGTCCTGTGTCCTAATCAAAACCACTCTTTTTTCTTATCTTCTGTAAAAAGCATCGAAAGAACTTTATTATTTGTTCGCCAATAAAATTTGCTACTATCATAAAAACCTTTATGAGAATCATCATTATAAAGAAAACAAACAGGAATTTTATAACGTAAAGTAATGTATCCATAATACCTTATCCTTTTACTCTAATTGAATGACCTTTCTGAGATCAAGATGCTTGTTCATTCAGGATAAAAAATGACACTTTAATCCCATCAGCCTATCGACATAGGAAAAGATAATATAATGCCTGTAATACGATGTTCGCTGATTGACTAGGACAATTCTTAGTTTTTTTATCATAATAAGATGTTGCTCACACCGGGCCAATGTGTTGTTGTATTATTAATTAGTGTCTCATGCCATATATCCAAGCTTCGTGATATTAGCAAATAGGTATATGGATTATGGCAAGCTGAGCACGATTCCATATTTATGATAGCACGTTTTCCTTAACTCATTTCAAACCTTCTGATTGTCCTCCTTTATAAAACACTTTAAATCGGCACTCATCATCACCAGCAAGAATTGTCTTTTCCATCAAAACATCTACATCTTTACCTAATCCAATCCTAAATTTCTTTTTGATATTGCCTTGAGTACAATAACAAAGAGTTTTCGAAGCACCTCTTATGTCTTCATTAATAAGTGGACAATAGCATTTATCAAAAACAACATAGATATTGTCCCCTTCGATTTTCACTCGCCATTCTTCTGACAATTTTTTCAAGAAATAAAATTCATTTTTAGAATTGCTTTTTATCTCTAGTAATCTATCATCGGTAAGATGAGTAAAAGGACAGTTTTCACCAGATGCCTCCATTATTTTTATTTTAGTTTGTTCATTTACATTATTATCAATATTCTTAAGCAATTCTTTGAGCCAGGAATTCATACAAATACTCCCCCTGTATTTACAATCAATTTCGCTTTCGTATCGAATCAGCCTGCGGTAAAAGCTTCATTACAAGCACCAAGTTATTGAGCCAATACGGTTCAGGAATAAAATCATGAGGTTTAATATAATTACTAAGACCATCTGCAACATTATTAAAATTTTCTATAGCAATAAATTCCATGTATTAACTTTTATTCCTTCTTATTTTCTAATAACAATGTAGTATTCTGCCCCTATTGCATTGCCACCTTAACGAATTAAAGTACTACCAATAGTAAGCCAATTGAGAAGTCATTTACCCCAAGGGGCATCGGTTTACTCAGTTTTTGCCATCCATGGCCTAGTTATTTTAACCAGTTTGGGTGTAACATTCATCCTCTTCTTTCCATATTATGAAGTACAACAAGGAAAGGAGGATACACCATGGGCTTTGGATGTGGATCTGGCGGCGGTTGTGGTGGCAATGTTTTCGATCCATCGTTTATCCTGTTTTTGGTTTTGATTCTTTTATTTTTCGGATATTAAATCTAGCACCTATGAAACCTAATGGTTTCTCCCTCCCTCTGTGTGGACACCAAAAAACCCCTGGTCATTTGTCCAGGGGTTTTTTGGCCAGGGGTTTCTTAATATCCTATTTATAGGATGATAAATGAGTGGTTAACATCGCTGCCGGAATATAAATTGCCCGCTGCCACCGAATTCAGCAAAGGTCACACAAAGTGGAGGGCCGGGGCAGGTATTGATAGCTGTTGTTTCTGAAGGATTTTGATGTTGCGGTAGAATTACTGGCTTAATGGCAGGCAATAATAATGCATTATAATGGAAATATATCTATTTTCTTTATATAATCTATAATAGGGAGGGATGTTCAATGAAAGTTATCTTAGTTAACGGCAGTCCCCATGCCAATGGCTGTACGTTTACCGCTTTAACCGAAGTGGCCGATACCTTAAATATACATGGCATTGAAACAGAAATTGTGCAGGTGGGAACAAAGCCTATTTCCGGCTGCCTGGGCTGTGGAGTATGTATGAAAAAGGGTAATTGTTTTATGGATGATGAGGTGAATATCTTTTTAGGTAAAGCGAAGGATGCCGATGGCTTTGTATTTGGATCGCCGGTCCACTATGCAGCGGCGTCGGGACATCTTACCTCGTTTTTGGATCGGGTTTTCTTTGGTAAAAGTGACCAGTTTGCCAATAAGTTAGGTGCGGCGGTTGTTAGCTGCCGGCGGGGTGGTGCCTCTTCAGCCTTTGACCAAATTAATAAGTATTTTACCATTAGCAATATGCCGATTGTCTCTTCCCAGTATTGGAATCAGGTGCATGGCAATACACCGGAGGAAGTGAAGCAGGATCTGGAAGGTATGCAGACCATGCGTACCTTAGGCCATAATATGGCCTGGCTGTTAAAGTGCATCGAGGCTGGCAAAAATGCAGGCATTTCCTTACCCCAGCGGGAGCCAAAAACAGCCACTAATTTTATTAGATCGAGTTAAGCAAACTAATTTAAGAAGCAAAATCCCCTGGTCCTGTGGACGAGGGGATTTTCTTATGTTATTCGCTTTGCAGAGTTTCTTTGGAGACTGGTTTTCCTGCTTCGATTAACACTTTACTACCCAGCAGGGAAAATCCCTGTATAAATAGCAGGATGCCCGTTCCCATGAGCAGCCATTCTATTTTAATGATATCGGATATGGGTCCAAATATGATCATCCCTAAGGGCATCATGGAGGTTGCAATCATTCCTAGTACACCAAATACCCTGCCTAAAAGATTCACTTCAACCTTCTCCTGTAATAATACCGTCGAAGGGGTACTGAAGAAGGGCATTACGATGCCCACCAGACCCATGAAGACTAAATAAATCCAAAATATCGGAATCAGCCCCATGGCAAATGTACAGACCCCCATCACCAAACAAGAAAGTGTCATGGTATGAATCTTATTTTTGAAACCGCCCCAGGATGCTATGACGGCTCCGCCGATCATCATTCCTATGGAGTAAACGACTTCATTCGCCGTTAAACGCCAAACCTCTTCCCCAAAGCTACGCGCAACCAGCAGGGGTGTTAGAAAGGCAGCCGGTGAAATCAGGATAAAGAAAAAGGTGTAAAAGATAAAAAATTTCTTAACAAACTCATGATTTTTGATATAGACAAAACCTTCCCTTACGTCATCAAAGTAGCTATTTGTTTGCTTTTCTGAGGCCTTCTCATGCACTGGAATGTTTATAAATACGAGCAAAATAAAAATCGCTATGGTCGCGGTAATGACATCGATAAAGAAAATAGACTCGATGGAAGCCATCGCCAGCAGTGCGCCGCTAACCATAGGGGACACGAGAAATACCATCGCTTGAATGCTGCTGTTGATTCCGTTCACTGAGATAAGTTTATCCTCTGGCACCAGTTGGGGAAGAATGGCCCCTAACGATGGCATTTGAATGCCTGCTCCTATCGAGCGGATAGCTGACATGACAAATAGCAGCCAGAGGGCATCATGGCCTAGATAAAATAGTATGGCTAAGATTAGCGTTGCAATGGCAGTCAGTGCATCAGACAGGATGATCAACCGTTTTCGATTATAGCGGTCGGCCCAAACCCCTGCTATGGGGGATAGAATAAAGCTAGGCAGGAAACTGCAAATAATCGATATGGTCATCATGACTCCCGACTGTGTGGTTAATGTGATATACCAGGTAATGGCATAGGAAACCAGCGCTGAGCCAAAAAGCGAGATGGCCTGAGTGGCCAAAAATAGAGTGGTATTCTTTTTCCAATTCTCCAGTACTGGTTCATTTGTTGCTGCCATAGTAGGCACCGCCTTTTTTCTCGGATTGTAAGGTAAAAAAGCACAGGCAATTTGCCTGTGCTAGAGTAAAGAGACTTCGTTCTATCTATGGAAAACCTGATCTTAGGAAAAATAATCATCTTTCAGGTGCCGAACCACGTACTTGATTAAACTTACCCAAATTAACAACTTCACCAATCAGCACCTGGTTAAATAAGGACACTGAGGTGAATTTTCATGGATAAGTAATCCGTAGTTCTTCTGCCAACTACCTATGATTAAAGATAACCAAAGAACACATACAAGGATTTTCCTAAAAATAGACAGACCAATCCCGTTTACTCTGCAGACAAGCAGAGTCTTGAACTCATTAAATTAACAGTTCAAGGTTTAGAATCTTAGTCTGATCGAATGCACAAGGAAAACCTCCAGTTCTTAAAGTTAAACTAATATTAGCATAGTACATCCATTAGATCAACCAACGACTGTCGCTTACCCTATTTTTATCCTCATTGCCAGTACGTATACGCAAAGATCGTTGATACTCCATTTATAACCCATTTACAACAATTCATTTCCTTTGATAAAATTGAATGAAAGAAATTAATTAGGAGATGTATGCTATGAAACTTTATCATTTTACTAATTTACAGCTTAAGCAACTCATTCCTGAAATAGGGGAAGTTAACTATCTGCCTGAGGAGCTAAAGTCGTTAAATATTCCTGTTATTTGGTTAAGTAATTTGCCAAATATCCCAAGGGACCAAAAGACCAGGTATCGTTATAGTGTTGATGTTCCCGCTAATGATCCCGATCTTCATTTTGATAAAGCACAACAGATTGCCGCTCAGGTTTTTCAATTGATCTCGGATAATGAGGTTCCTGTATGGTATTATTTAACCCGTGAAATTGGTATATTAGAGACTTGGGAGTGGAATGGCACGGAATATGTTAAAGTGGCAACTTAGGGGATCAAAAAGGTTTGGGTTAGGAGACTTACTTACATCATCCAGTCAATTAACAAACAAAAATCCCCACCTGCATTCAGGAGGGGTGTTTAATATAAATTAACTTTCTTCAGAGTAATCAATTCTTTCTAACCCAACCTCAGCAAGGATCTTGTCAATAAGTTCTTCCGACATTACTTTTCCTCCCCATTGATTGATTTGTTTGACTATTTGGAATTTTTTAATTATATCATATATTCTGTGTCATTGCAATGCCGGCAGATCCTTTTATAATTGGTTTTTCAAATCTTATTACCTTAAATAATCGACAACAGAGAACGTTCTCTGTTGTCAAATCCTGATTGTAAATTTTTTAACCAATTAGCTAAACATAAACTCCAAGCCTTTTTTCAGTTCCTCTGTTAAGGCTAAAACAACCTTCGATTGTTCATCCAGTTGTGCCATGGATGCACTGATTTCCTCTGTGGAAGCTGCCTGTTGCTGAGCGTAAGAATTAAGCTCCTGTGCCTGAGCGCCAATTTTTTCAATCATGTTTGATATTACCATTAGTTTATCAGACATATCCTTCGCATTGTTGGCAGAATTTTGCGCCAATTTTCTCACTTCGTCTGCAACTACTGCAAAGCCTCGCCCCTGGTCCCCAGCCCTTGCTGCTTCGATGGCAGCATTTAAAGCAAGTAAATTGGTCTGATCAGCTATTCCCTTAATTAATTCAATTACTTGATTGATCGTTTTGAGGGAGTCTTGGGCTTCACTTGTGTTTTTGGTTAATACATCAACGGAAATCGAAAGTTCTGTTGCACCTTTGGCAATCTCCTCAAGTGCGATTGCATTTTGATCAGAAGCATTATGAAGTTCCTCTGCTACATTTTCCAGGTCATCTGGGTTAATGAATACAAAGGTTGTGGCAAGGCTGCCAATAACTTCCCCATCTTTTCCCCTAATCGGAATACCAATTCCTGCATAGCCAAAACCATAACTGGAATTTTCTTTTGTTACCTGTGCAGCTAAACGCCTTCCCGAAGCCAGTGCCTTGGCACAAATTGAACCCTTGGGCATTATATTCCCAGGTTTATTGGTGAAATTGAAAGTAGGAACATCCCATGTTTTTAAAATTTTATAGTCCTTATCAATTACAATTACATAGTTTTTTCCGTCAAACAGTTGATAAATAAAATCCCCCAGGGCCTCTATCAATTCAATAGAAGTATATAGACTCTCTGCCTGCAATAGATCAAGGCTCGGCGGTTCCTCGGACAAAATAGGAGTTGCCGGTTCAACGGATAGTGGTTCTTCTTTTATAAGATTGTAATTTGGCTTGTCCTTTTTAAATAAACTAAACATGACAGACCTCCTTTTTTAACTTAATCTTACATTAAATATTGGATTGAGTAAATTGAATAATTACAAGATATTTATTTGAAAATAAAAATTTAAAAATAAAAAATCGAAGGCGAGTGGGTTAATCCGCCTTCGATTTTTTATTCTTTTTCTTCACTTTTTGGTATCTCTTCCAAACCAATATCTTCCAAAATCTTATTAATGAGCTCTTTAGACATTGTTATACCTCCCTTCTTAACATACTCATGTTATTATAGCATATTGATGTTAGTTAATCTATTGGAATATTGTGTATGTGTCCAGTGAGAAAAGTAGAATAACATCGCAAATTGTTAATACTTTCCAACTTATCCACATTATTAACAGTTTTATCCCCAACATTTCCCAATATACTATAAAAATGACACTTTATTTTACATTTATTGGTAAAAAAATCATTAACCCAGCTCTTACTCGCCGGGTTAATGAGTTTGTTTTTTAAGTTCTTTAGCCAGTTCCTTGATGGTTCTTCTCAGTTGACTCTCTTCTAATATTAATTCGCTTATTTCAGCATGAATAGCCATCAATTCTTTAATCAGACCATTAATACGAGTTATTTTTTGTTTTTGGCGGTATGAGTTAATATTCGTGATCATATCTGTATTATTTCCGATATAATTTTTGCCATACTTCGGGGCTACAGATATCTTTTAGAATAACCTCATTGTATTTTGTTTTTCCGCTAAATCCACTTTTCGGGTAATCCTCCAATTGGGGGTTTGCTTCATTTTCCTCGTGATAGAACAGATTTATACCAGCATCCTTACATTGAAACATCCATAGGCGTACCAGTTCATCCATCCCTGTGTTAACCAGTTGTGACCTAAATTCTTGAACGGTCTGGCTGCTCTCCATGCAAATGAAACTTTGGCAAACGAAGGATCTAGCCGCATAACCATTGCAGATGCGTTCCCCCTGGTTTAAAAAATGACAAGCCCCTTCCGGTGTAAAGCCGAGGCTGATATCCACGGCACCACCTTCGGCACAAATGTAGGTGTACTGATCCAAAAAGTCCAGCAGGGGCCATTCCCGATTTAGGTCCAGTTCATCCCCTAATTTGTTAATGTAGTTTAGTACATCAATGCATGTAAGGGGGATTCTTTCCCAACAGCATTCATCACAGCCCTTACAGGGAGGTTCTGTATTTTCTTCAACAAATCTATTTATAGCATCCAAATAATCCTGGATCGTAGCGGTTTCCTGAAGAATCTGTAGGTCATATAGATGCTTAGCCGTTTTTATAATTTTCACCTTCATGCTATACACCCCTAATTTTCCAAAATACAAAAAAGCAGGGACTCAATCCCCGCTTAAACTGGAGCGGAAGACGGGATTCGAACCCGCGACCCTCGCCTTGGCAAGGCGATGCTCTACCACTGAGCCACTTCCGCATATTACGTAATAAAGTATAACATGGTAAAAAAAGCTTGTCAATTATTTCGCATCTATTACTTTTTCTAAGACTAGCATAAAATTTACTCTGGTATTATTAGGAATAGGGGATTAAAATAGAATAAACTATAATAAGGAGGGACCGTTAATGTATAATAAAATATTGGTGCCCCTAGATGGTTCGGAACGGTCTACCAAAGCCCTCGCCCATGCAGTTACTTTGGCAGAAAAATTTTCGGCCAAAATCACCTTAATGTACGCAATTCCTGTCTTACCCCCCTATACTGACACAGCAATCGATCGCATGGGTCATGTTCAACAATCTATTATCGATGAATTATTAAGCAATGGTAAAGTAATGCTGGATCAATATGCTGCTTCCTTTTCAGACAGAAATATAGAAGTAGATCAATTTATTATCATCGGTCACCCGGCTAACGAAATTTTAGAAAAGGCAACGCAGGAGGATTATGACTTAATCGTGATTGGCAGCCGTGGCTTAGGGGAAATAAAAGGTTACATCATGGGAAGTGTCAGTAACCGAGTATCACGCCATGCCTCCTGCCCGGTTTTAATCATTCACTAATCGCTATAAAAAATTAACACCGACCGAGTCGGTGTTAATTTTTTATAGCCTTTACTAGCTCAATATTAATATTTGCAGGATAATTGCCTGGTATCGGCTGAGTATCCTTTGGTTCAACAATAACTGTTGAGTTATAGGAACCAGGTGTTGGTTCTTTCGTCTGATAATGTACCAGTAGGGTATTGCCTTCTAAATTCATTTTAACAATACTAATTTCATAACCACTGGAGGGTTTTTCACCCCAGGATATTTCTATTTCCCGGCCACCTTCTTTGCCAGAAATAATCTCTGCGGCTATCTCATCTTTATTAACATTGAGGTAAGTTTCCAACTGCTTTATAATTTGCTTTAATTCCGTGGCCTTGACTCCCAGCTTCGGTTGAAAATACCCATCCTTCGTAAGATGCATAACATTTAAACTTATCATCAGCTTGATATCATCCACAGCATCTTTGTTCATTTCGCGCAAATCTTTAATTTGAGGATGTTTGGCAGGATGAAGTACTCCCTGGGCCTGCTGTTGTAACAGACCGCCACATATCTCAGCTAATTCTTCTCTGGTAATGGTATCGGAGGGTCGGAAATTTCTATTATTAGTATGAAGCACACCATTATACCCCAGTATCATAATTGCATTGGCATAATCGGTATCTAGCGACACATCATCAAAGAAATCCTTGACCTCAGGTGCTTTAAAAAAACGCAACTGGTCAAGATTTAAATCCAAGGCATCCACAAGCATCTCTGCTGCCTCTCCCCTTGATAGATCGGTGATTTCCTTTTTGACCGTTGTTCCTTTATTACTAAACACTTGTTCCTGGTTTATTCGTTCATTATTGGTATTTTCGTCAGCTAATCCGGTTGCTGCTGGTCCTAAAGAAACGGCTCCAATGAGGACTGCACTAACCAGTAAGTAGCTAATTGATTTTCTCATAAGATTCCCTCCCGTTACTTTATTGACGCTGTCAAGGACCAATAAGTTCCACGGATCGTGGAAACAGAAAGGGCTTTTATACAAGGTATGATGCAAAAGCAACAAAGGTACTAAAGTTCATAATTTGTCCGAGTAATCTACAATAAAAAGGGAATGTCGCTTACTACTAAATAAAGTAGTTTTACAACACTCCCATCTTTGGTTCGCTATTCTTCTAAATAAACTTCTCCGTTGGCCAGTCTGCTAACTTTAATTAGGGATTCAATTCTTACACCCGCATCGCGCAGTGCTTTGCCGCCACCTTGAAACACCTTTTCGATAACGATGCCAATACCAACCAACTTCGCATCTGCTTGCTTCACTAAATGCGTTAAACCCTTCAAGGCTTCTCCCCTAGCCAGAAAATCATCGACAATTAACACGCGATCAGCGGGGGTTAAGTACTCCTTGGCAACACTTATTGCCACTGCTTCGTTTTTGGTAAAGGAGTAGATGTTCGACATATAATAGTCCCCCAGGGTAGAGGGTATTTTTTTCTTAGCAAAAAGAAGTGGTGTTTTTAGTGCCATGGCGGTGGTTAGTCCGATGGCTATACCCGAGGCTTCTATGGTTAAAACCTTTGTTATTTTTTCTTCCTGAAACCTAGCTGCAAATTCCTGTCCGATTTCTACCATTATATTAGGCTCAATCATATGGTTGATACAGGAATCCACCCTTAATATTTGATCTGAGACTACTTTAGCCTGGTCAAGTATTTTATCTTTTAATAATTCCATGCCAATTCCCCCATAAATTGTCAGCGTTCCTCACGGTCATAGGATAAGCCCAAGGCACCCGGCGCCCCCACACGGTTGGCCATCGCCTTGCGAGTTACTATAATTAATACAAGAATGGTGAAAAGATAGGGCAGCATCTTTAAAAAGAAGGAGGGAATCATAACACCCATTGCTTGGGCACGAAATCCAAGGGCATCAATGCCGCCAAAAATATAACTGCCTAACATCGCCCTAAGAGGATTCCAAGTGGCAAATATCACCAGGGCCACCGCAATCCAGCCCCTGCCAGCGGTCATATTTTCTAACCAAGAGGGAGCATAGGCCAAGGAAAGATACGCTCCCCCAACACCGGCCAACATTCCCCCTAATATTACATAGATATATCGTATTTTATAAACGCTAACCCCCAAAGAATCTGCGGCGGCGGGATTTTCTCCCACTGCTCTTAGATTTAAACCCGGTTTGGTTTTGTAAACAAGAAACCAGAGGGCCGGTACCAACAGGTAAGTGATGTAGACCAAATAGTCATGTTGAAAGAAAATCGCCCCAATAATGGGTATGTCACTTAAAAATCCAAGTTCGACTGGTTTAAAGGGATTTTCCACGGGAATACCAATATAGGATTTCCCAAGAAAACCGGATAATCCCGTACCGAACAAGGTTAAGGCCAGACCGCTAACAATCTGATTGGCCTGTAAGGTTACTGTTAGGAAGGCATGAATGAGGGCCATTGCGCCCCCACCCAACATCGCTGCAAAAACACCCAGCCAGGGATCATTGGTCTTAATGGCAAAGACAAAACCGCATACCGCCCCTACCAACATCATTCCCTCAACCCCCAGGTTGATAATGCCAGATCTCTCGGTTAATACCTCACCCAATGCAGCATACAGGATAGGAGTACCAGCAGTAATAGCAGTGGCCAAAATTGTTATTAAAAATTCCTGTGACATCGGCTATACCCCCACCTTAACCTTGTTTTTGAAAACAATCTTATATCGGTTAAATATTTCCCCTCCTAGGATAAAGAACAGCAAGGCACCTTGAATCATGAAAACAATGGCCGCTGGTACCCCACTGGATTGCACGCTATAGCCGCCTACCTGCAAGCCGCCCAGTAAGAAAGAAACCAGAATAATAGCAAAGGGATTTAATTTACCTAACCAGGCTACAATGATGGCAGTATAACCGTACCCGGGACTAAGTCCCGGTTGCATCCTTTGGGCAATGGCTGAAACCTCTGCCATGCCGGCAAGACCACAGATGGCCCCACTAAGAAACATAACGATAAGAATGTTTTTGGTTATATTCATTCCCGCATAGCTTGCTGCCCTTGGACTTTCCCCAATAACGGTTACTTCATAACCCCACCTGGATCGCCGCAGGGCAAACCAAAGTATCACAGCAATTAAAATCCCAAAGGCTAGCCCCAAATGAACCCTGCTGCTACCCAATGTGGGTAAAATAGCTGCCGGTTCAAAGGGCTTACTTAACGGGAAATTCATACCCTGGGGATCCTTCCAGGGTCCAAAAACAAAATAACTTACCCAAAGCATGGCTACATAGTTCAGCATTAATGTAGTAATGGTTTCGTTAACACCAAGATAAGCCCTTGGAATACCAGGGATTAACCCCCAGATACCACCACAAAGCATACCCGCTAAAACCATTGCCGGTATCATTAGATAAACGGGTAAGTGGGGAAAGGTTAGAGCAACCCACGCTGCACCAAAGGCCCCCATATGAAACTGTCCCTCTGCACCGATATTCCAAAGCAGCATGCGAAAGGCAATGGAAACCCCCAAGCCGCAAAGCATCAGGGGAATCGCTTTAACAATTGTTTCAGAAATACCATAGGTCGAGCCAACTGCTCCATCCAACATACCTGTGTAAACGGCAAAGACTTGGCCCCAGGTAATGCCATTGGGGGAACTTAAGCCGTTTAGATAAAGAAATATCGCCCCAGTAATCAGTGCCAGAAATATAGCTATTAATGGAACTAAGATGGTACCCAATAGAGAAGGCGCAGAACGTCTTTCTAATCTTATCACGATGCCAATTCCTCCCCTGGTTTAGCCCCTAACATCATTAAGCCAATTATTTCCGGTTCGGCCTTTTCCACCGGCAAGATACCCATTAAAGAACCTTTGTAAAGAACTCCTATGTTATCTGAAAGCTTTAGTAATTCTTCTAAATCCTCGGAGATTAATACGATGGCCGTTCCCTTGCTTCTTTGTTCCAACAGCATTTCGTGAATGGCTTCAGTGGCAGCAATATCCAGTCCCCGGGCTGGGTAAACCGCAACGATTACTTTAGGAGAACAGGCCAACTCCCTGGACAGCAGGAGTCTTTGCAAGTTGCCGCCGGAAAGCAGCTTGACCGGTGCTTCCAAGCCAGTAAGCTTTACCCCAACATCATTTACCAGTTCCGTTGCATATTCGTTGGCCTTGCGGCGGTTAATGAACGGACCACTGCCCAGCCTAGGCCGACGATATTCTTTTAAGATAAGATTATCAACCGCTCCCAGGTTGGGCACCAGTCCGGTACCCAAACGATCTTCGGGAACATAACTGACACCTTCATCAATAACCTCCAAGGTAGAAAGATTTGTGACGTCCTTTCCACCAATAAAAATTTTCCCTTCAACTATCTTCCGCAGCCCAGCGATGGTTTCTGCCAATTCCCTGCGTCCATTGCCTGCAATACCGGCAATACCCATGATCTCTCCGGCCCTTACTCGAAGGGAAATATCCTTAATGCCTACTCGCCTGGCATCACTTCCTGCACTTACACGTTCAAGTTCCAGCACCGTGGCCCCAAAATTAGCCTCTTCCTTTTTACTCGGTATCACCATCGTTTGTCCCATCATTAGTCGAGCCAATTCCCGCTCGTTGACTTCATGTTTTTCTCGGGTTGCTACGGATTTGCCACCACGCAAAATAGTAACACGATCGGCAACTTCCATAACCTCATTTAATTTATGGGTAATCAGAATGATGGATTGTCCCTTGGCAGTCATTTTCCTTAGGGTTTGAAATAATTCCCTGGCCTCCTGGGGAGTCAGTACAGCGGTGGGTTCGTCCAAAACCAGTAGTTTAGAACCCCTGTACAGCATTTTAACAATTTCCACCCTTTGTTTTTCCGCAACGGATAACTGCCAAATCTTTGCCGTGGGATCCACATGGAGTCCATAGCCCCGGGAAAGTTCTTCAATGTCTTGTTCTACCTTCTTGGCATTCAGAAAAAACTTGGTATCTTTACTACCCAGAATAACATTCTCCGCCACAGAAAAGGTATCCACCTGCTTAAAATGTTGGTGCACCATACCAATTCCGGCAAAGATGGCTTCCCGGGGTGATTTAAAACTGAATTTTTGACCTTCTATATAAATTTCTCCCTCATCGGGACGATACAGCCCAGAAAGAATGGACATTAAGGTGCTTTTACCTGATCCGTTCTCACCCAGTAATGCTAAGACTTCACCTTTTTTCACCTGAAGGTTAACACCATCATTAGCCACAACACCGGGAAATCTTTTGGTTATTTGTTTCATTTCAACTAAATAATCGGCTGTCAAGTCCTTCGCCCCTTAAATTATGCTGCTGGCGGTATAACCGCCAGCAGCAATTATTTCATTATGATACTGGTTTATTTGGGAATGGTGCCGTCTACACCTTCGACAAACCAATCAATGGAAAGCATATCAGCGTCGGACATTGTTTGTCCAGCAGCAATTCTTTCCTTCCCTGTTTGATCTTTAACAGGTCCATTAAATACATCAAACTTGCCTTCTATTAGCTCTTGTTTCTTGGCTTCAACTACTTGCGTAATATCTTCACTAACCATCGGGCCATAGGGGGCTAGTCCAACAACGTTATCAGACATGGGTCCCCAGTACTCATTACTCTTCCAGGTTCCATCCTGAATGGCCTTAATGGTATCAACATAGTAGGGACCCCAATTCCAAACTGCAGAGGTCAATACAGCCTTGGGTGCCATTTTACCCATGTCACTGTTATAGCCAATGCCAAACTTGCCCTTTTCTTCAGCAGCTTGCATAGGACCAGGGGTATCCTGGTGCTGGGCTACCACATCCGCGCCTGCTTCCAGTAAGCTCTTACCTGCTTCCTTCTCAGCTGCAGGATCATACCAGGTGTTTGTCCAAACCACTTTCACCTTGGCATCGGGGTTTACTGACCGAACGCCCATGGTAAAGGCATTGATACCACGAATTACTTCGGGAATGGGGAATGCTGCAACATAACCAATTACATTGCTTTCGGTGGTTTTACCAGCCACGATACCAGTTAAGTAACGGGATTGATACATACGGCCAAAATAAGTTCCTACGTTTTCAGCAGTTTTGTAGCCAGAGCAGTGGAGAAACTTAATATCGGGATACTTTTGGGCCACTTTAATAACACTGTCCATATAGCCAAAGCTGGTAGCAAAGATAACTTTATTTCCTCTTTCAGCCAGTTCGGTTAATACTCGCTCGGAGTCTGCACCCTCGGGAACAGATTCAATAATTGTGGTTTCAAGATTAGGAATCTCTTTTTCTAAATATTGACGTCCTAAATCATGGGCATAACTATACCCGCCATCACCTACAGGACCAACATAAATAAAAGCGACTTTTAATTTTTCCTCATTGGCTGCATCCTTTTGTTGATCTTGGGCCTGGGGTTTTTCCCCGCCGCCACAACCTACTAAAGCGAAGGTAAACATTAAGGTTAATACCAGTGCAAACATTTTTTTGTAGTTCAATTTCACTTTTTTCCCTCCTAATAATTTAGTCTATAACGAATCGATAATCTTCTCGCCATCCTCCACCCCCTGAAAAAGAACTACTTTGACGTAAAAATAGCCATGGATTTGAATTTTCAAAAAGAAAAATATAAAGGTCCATTTAGGAATAAATTATATATCTTTTGCCAATACTTGGTATATAAACAATCTAACACTTTCGCATAGCATAAAAATCTATTGATGAAAGTATAAGAAAGCTAAGGAGGAAGTAGTTTGCAAGGTAAAGTTAAGTGGTTTAACGCCAACAAAGGTTATGGATTTATTGAGTCCGAAAGTGGTACTGATGTTTTTGTACACTATTCTGCGATTCAATCCGATGGCTATCGTAGCCTAGAAGAAGGTGAACCAGTAGAGTTTGATATTGTTGACGGCACCCGTGGTCCCCAAGCCTCTAATGTGATTAAACTTTAATATCATTAAAAAGCCCAGCACGATAGGTTTCCTCTTATCAGAGTGAAACCTACCGCCTGGGCTTTTATCCCTCTAGGTGTAGCGTAAACATACGCCTGTACCGCTTGGACCAAACCAACCCATTACATGGTTGTGGAACCCTAGGTACACTTTCCCTCCGTAGTCAGGCAATTACGGTTGCCCGGTAGAAACACTTAGGCCAATTCCCAAGTATATACGGAAATATTACATTTATTTTACGTTTCAATCCTACCAAGATTTTATACACTTGTCAATTAAAAAAACACACGTATGTGGTACCTAGAAAAACCGCTTTCTATTGCCATTGTTCGGATGGTGCCGACCAGTGGCATAAGAGTCTTATACGTATCCTTAAAATCTAATACTTTCTGAAATAGTATAAAAAAGTCCAGGTTATCTTGGACTTTTTTGGTTTCTATGCATAACATAAAGATAAAGGAGGTCCCATTAATGGTTATCTGCCCTTATTGCCAAAAGGAAATAATAGTTAATCAGGACACCTGCCCCCACTGTGGGGTTACTCTTATTTATTTTTATTATTGTAACAGATGTAATGAGGAGTTTGCTGCCACTGGTACTTTAAAATTTTGTCCACTTTGTGATGCGGATTTATCTGATCAAATGAACTAATTTTTTGACACCAACTGTTCTTCCTTACTACCAACCCTACTATAATACACCTTTTTGGCCCCAACCTGAACAAGCTGCCTTTCGGGATAGCGTAAGGCTGTTAGTTTTCCCCCCATGGCACAACCAGTATCAATATTAATGGTATTGCTTCTAAATATAGGCTCCTCTATGGGTGTGTGACCATAAACAATTAAAGCCTGACCACGATAATTCTTCGCCCAATCCCTGCGAATCGGTAATCCCTCAGGGGTAACTTCTCCAGTGGTATCCCCATAGAGGCAAAAGCTCATAATCCTTTTGTTAACCTGACCGATCATATTTGCCTTAATTCCGGCATGAACTGTCACCAGTTTGCCATCATCCAAAATTAAATATAAAGGGGCATTTTCATAAAAGGAGATAAATTCCCTTGAGAAAATTTCCTTTTCCGTAGCACAAAGGGCCATAAATTCCGCCACCGTTTTTTCCATGCCGTACTTGATCTGAACATTCCTGCCTAAAAGATACCGGTATAATTTGTTGCAATGGTTTCCAGGAACATATAACGCATGCTCCCGGTGGACCATTTCCATGACCAAACCAATACTGTCTAAACAACGGGGTCCCCGATCACCTAAATCACCTAAAAAAATTATTTTTCTTCCCTTGGGGTGAATAAAGCTCGGTCCTTTCCTGTGGTAGCCCAGTTCTTGCAAAAGTTCGCTTAATTCCTCCAGACACCCATGTACATCACCAATGATATCAAAGGGGCCCTTTTCATGTCTTTGATCAATTTCCAGATCAACACCCCCTTAAGCCAATCAATAATGCCACTACTGGCTAAGCGGACGTTTAATTAAAAGAAATCATCGTCATCGTCATCTTGTTCCAACCAATCGATAAGAGGGTTATATCCCAACATTCCCACTGTAGCTGTTTTGATTCCCATCACTGTCATACCCTTTCCCAACAATGATTTGCGATAATTTTCGGAACGACCCAATCCTAAAAAAGCAATACCACCCACAACACTTAACAATCGTTCGTTGGTATTCATATTACGACGCACGATTCTCACCTCCATATTTCTATTATGGGCGATGAGCTGCTATATCTATCGTCGTAAATTATGTCAAGATAGGAATATAATTGGTAATCTCTGCTTCCGAAAAACGCTTCATGGCCCGATATTCTTTAAAACTGCAGTCCGTACAGGCTAGCAAGTGAACACAGCATTCCCCAGTGTACCCTTTATAACCATCTTCATATATTTCCTGATCCAAATACGCACTGTAGGGATCATAAAAATCCTGTACGAGACCTAAATCCAGTAAGTGTTCACCGCACTTCGGACAAATAATGGTTAAAGTAAAAAGCCCATTGCATAAAACACACAATTTATCCAAAAACATCACCCCATCTTTATTTACGTCTAGCTTTCCCTTGAAAATAATTTTCATAAAGAAGGGGAGAGTAAAATATTTTAACTTTTTTCGCAATGCGAACAATGAGGAACAATCAATTTCCCTGCCAAAAGCGGTTCAAGTTTTGCCAAACCACCCCAGCGGGAGAGAAAGAAGGTTACAACCAGGGCTAATAAAACTCGGCATCCCAGTATAATTGAACCATCGGCACCGATGGCAATAAAAAGGGCGGTATCTTCCACCACCGAGTGACAAAGAACTAAAAAAATATTAATTAAGAACAGATCCCGCCAGGATAAGTGTCCTTCCTTTACACTATCAATAATAACTCCTGCTCCATAGGCTAGACCAAAGGTTAAACCAATTAGAATGGGAAAAGCTCCTTCTTTGGGTAGTCTAAAAAAACGCATCGCCGGGGCCATCCATTTTGCTATTCTATCTAACAACTTCATATCCCGTGCGATTTCTAGAATAATCATCATCGGGAAAATAATCAAGGCCATTTGCAACACGTTTTTTAAACTTCCGGTCAAAGAGATTTTGATTATTTCTAACCAATCCATTTTCTTCTTCCTTCCTTCGTTATGGACCATCGCCATTTCTATAAAGTAATATTCAAAATGATGCCAGCAAATATCGCTACCGTAATGCGACCTAGGCCGATAATCCAGGGATTGATGCCTGATTTACCAGCCACTGCACACTCCACAGGCAAGGTATGGGAAAAAAGCAGCATCATGGCAATAATCGTAATCTCCCTGGGTTCTAAATGCAAAGAAGTAATGACCCCAATGGCCGCATACATGTTTAATACATTACCAATCACCAGTGCCAGTGAAGCCTCTCCTGGCAAACCTACATATTTCATAAAGGGGGCACAGAAATCTGCAATTTTACCTAACAGAGGGGTGAAACTTAAAACTGTTACAACCATATAAATCGGAACCACCACCTTGGAAAGCATCCAGGTGGTGGATAAGCCCTTATGAAAACCCCTTTTTAATGTATCCATTGTAACCATTCCGCCAATAACCTCACTGTCTTATTTCTTTAATGACTATTAAAATTCTCCAAATTAAGTTCATTCCCTCCTCCGGGCATGAAGGTATCCATGGTATAAATTGTATAAAGGACAGCCTTTGCCGCCCTTATATTTTATACCAGTATCCGACTATCCCCTACCCGACGAGTGATTCTTTCACGATCTAGGAATTCTAATAATGGCAAAATATACTTCCGGGAAGTACCTAATAAATCACGGGTCTGGGCTACGGTAATTTCTTGATGATCCTTGATAAACTTAATAATTTTCTCCTTGGCCTCACGATATTTTTCAACCGGGAAGTAAAGTTCTTCGTCGCCTAATTTAAGCAATTTACCAGTACGCAGCAAATACTGTAAATATTCCTGGGCCTCTGCATCTTTGATGCGATATTTTTTTACCGCTTCAGCCCAGGACGGTGGTTGAAAATTACCCTCTTCAATGGTTGCCATGATGTTGTTTATCATTTTCTGATGACCATCCGCTAATTTGTCGCCAAATTCGGGGCTGGCCAAGGTCTTATCAAAGAGCTTAATGATACCATCTGCTGCCATTTCAGTAAGCAGGTATTGAAAATTTTTATTATTGATAGAGGAAAACTTTCTGGAGCGTAGTTCTTCCTTGGGATAACCTTCCCTTAAGGGAAATTCCCGATGATAGTTTATGATCATACTTTTAACTTCCTGGCACCATTTCCGATAAACTGCTTGGGTTAGCAAAAGGTTCTTTTTATCTGTGGCTATAATTTTAATCCTTTGTTCTGCCACAAGTTTGGACAGATTTTCTTCAACTACCTGCTCGCTAAGCCCAGTTCCAGTCATTATCTCCTCCTGGTTCAGCAGAGCTTGCCTGGCCGCCACATATTGGTCGATTAACTCCTCCGGGGTTCCCTTTTCCTTGGTGGTAAGTTCCTCAATTACCTCCGGCCGATAACGTTTATGCTTTGGTGCATTGGGGTCAATGACTACTCCACCGGCAATGGTCCGCATCGGGGAATAGGAACGAATGACAAATCGGTCACCCTTGCCGGCAATGCCTTCCTGTTCTAGTTCCAGTTGAACATAGGCCTCTTGATTCGGTTCCAGTTCCTCCCGATCAAGTAGCCGAACCCTACCCAAAATCTCATCTGTTCCTAAATACAAACGAACTCTGGCACGATTTTTAAGGGGTTTTGCCGCACTCTCCAAGAGCAATAATTTGACATCCATGCGATGGGATGGTTCTACACTGTTGGGTGTTACAAGTACACTGCCCCGCTTTACATCATCCACTTCGATGTTGGTTAGATTTACCGCTGTGCGCTGCCCCGCCCTGGCCTGATCTACTTTTTTACCATGTACCTGAATGGAGCGAACCCTTGAGACGAACCCCTGGGGCATAATTCCCACTGTATCACCGATCATTACCCGACCGGATTGCAAGGTGCCGGTAACCACTGTGCCAAAACCAGTCACCGAAAAAACCCGGTCGATGGGCAATCTTAATTTGCCACTGCTGATCCTTTCTTCCGTATCTTCTACAAACTTATCAATCACTTGAAGCAATTCAGGAATTCCTTGCTTTGTTAATGAAGATACGGGTATAATTGGTGCCTGGCTAAGAACGGTATTCATTAGATATTCCCTTATCTCCTCACTCACCAGGGCAAGCCATTCTTCATCCACCAAGTCCGTTTTCGTTAAGACCACAATACCTTTTTTTACCTGTAGCAGTTGAATAATATCCACATGTTCCTTGGTTTGGGGCATCACACCTTCATCCGCGGCAATCACCAGCATTACCAGATCGATGCCGCCAACCCCTGCCAGCATGTTTTTTATGAAGCGTTCATGCCCGGGAACATCCACGATGCCTGCCTGCTTACCACTGGGCAGCTTTAACTGGGCAAATCCCAACTCAATGGATATGCCCCTTTCCTGCTCTTCCTTTAAACGGTCTGTTTCCGTTCCCGTTAATGTTTTGATGAGCCGGGTTTTTCCGTGATCCACATGTCCTGCGGTACCAATAATAATGTGTTTCAAGACCGGATCACCTCCCCATAATTTATTACATAAGCCAATATTTCAGCCAGCATATCAATTTCTTCCGGTTGAACCGTACGCAAATCGATCTGATATTTGCCATCCCTTACCCTGGCAACCACCGCTGGTTCTGCCAGACGTAACTTTACCGCAAGCTCATCTACCGTCATTAATTCCGGCAAAAGGGCCAATAAATAAGTCGGCATTTCAGCCGTGGGCATGGAACCACCGCCAACCTGGGAGTACCCTTTGATAACCTCTAGAGATACCTTTGCTTGCACGAGGGAACGAACTTTGAACTCCAATTCCTTTGCCCGGACCCGTATTTTTTCCTGGGATTCGGTAAGCATGCGAAGGGTAGGAATATTTGTTAATACATTTTCCTCATCCAAATACTCCCTTAGGGTGGCTTCCAGTGCCGCAACCGTAAACTTATTGATGCGTACTGCCCGGGTCAAAGGATTTTTCTTCATTTTTTCAACCCAATGTCTTTTGCCCACAATGATTCCGGCCTGGGGTCCCCCCAGAAGTTTATCCCCGGAGAAGGTAACAATATCGGCCCCAGCCGCAACTGTTTCTTGAACACTGGGCTCCTTAGGTAAGCCATACTTCGCTAAATCTACTAAAAAACCACTGCCCAGATCAGACATAACCGGAATGTTCGTTGCTTGTCCAATTTGCACCAATTCCTCCACGGTGGTTTCTCTGGTAAAACCAACAATGCGGTAATTACTTGTATGAACATGCAGCAGCAAAGCAGTATTTTCCGACACACCGTTTTGATAATCCCCGGGGTGAGTTTTATTGGTGGCACCTACCTCCACCAAGGTTGCCCCACTTTGTTCCATAACCTCAGGAATGCGAAAGGACCCGCCAATTTCCACCAACTGTCCCCTGGAGACGATAACTTCTTTTCCTTTGGCCATGGTGCCCAGAGCCAGTAAGACTGCCGCCGCATTGTTATTTACCACCAGTGCTGCCTCCGCCCCGGTAAGTCGGGTCAATAGTTCCTCCACAGGCTCATAGCGGGAGCCTCTTTTGCCGGATTCTAGATTGATTTCTAAATTACAAAAGGAAGAAGAAACAGCAGTTACAGTATCTCTGGCACTTTCTGACATGAGCGCCCGGCCTAGATTAGTATGTAGTACCACTCCACTGGCGTTAATAACCCGCCTTAGGTTGGGCCTGGTTTTTTCTTTTATCAAAGCAACGGCTTTTTGCAGAACCCTATCATGGACTGTCCCAGGTTCAAAAATCTGACCCTCTAAGATAGCTTTTCTAATTAAAGCCGTGGAATTGCGGATAGATTCGACCACCACTGACCTTGGAGTGGTCTGCAAAAGTTTTGTCATATCCCTATGTAATAATATTTGGTCAACTTTAGGCAATTCTCTTAGTAAAGACTTATCGCTATGCGGTTCCATACAATTCCTCCGTTACTATTTCTTTGTTCATTATAGGGCACCCCTCATATAAAATGCAAGAAACCCAGCATTAGCTGGGTTTAACATTTTCTCACTTATTAATAATCCCTATCCCTTCATAAATCCTTTTTCCGCATTATCTAAATTTATGAACATTGTTGCTCTAGCCTTGTGCGGATCACCTTTTTTTATGGCCTCAAATATATTTTTATGCTCCTCAAATAACCTAGCAGGTGTACCAGGGGTTTTGTATAGTTTTTCGCGAACCGTAAACATCTCTTTTTTCATTGTCTCTGAAATGGAACTCATCAGCTTGATCAATAAGGAATTGTGTGCCGCCGCGCAGATAGCATAGTGAAATCTAATATCGGAAGCATCTCCCAAATTACCCTTTTTTATATCATTTTCCATCTCATCCAAGGCCAATTGAATCATTTGCATATCTTCTTCGGTTCTTCTCTGGGCAGCTAAAGCAGCGGCCTCTACCTCAACGATTTTCCTCAGTTCTAATAACTCGGCGATGCTGTTTTTGCCGGTTAAGACGGCTAAGGAAATGATATCCGTCATGGATTTTGAGCCCATTTCACGCACAAAGGTACCCTCACCTGGTTTTATTTCAATAACCCCAATTGCTTCTAAGGAACGATAGGCTTCTCTAACCGCCGAACGGCCCACCTGAAGCTTTTCAGCCAATTCACGTTCCGGCAGCAATTTATCCCCAGGACTAAGGTCGCCATGAACAATCATTTGTTTAACTTGTTCTACGATTTCTTCATATATTTTCTTAGTTTTGATGGGCTTAAAATCCATTGTCGACACTCCAATATTCTATTTAATTAGTTAAAATATTGTTACAATACAATTATAGCATAAAACCTCCCCTGGACGTGAAGCTTCTTGTCCTGGTATTAAGGTTTTTTAATGTTTTATTTTAAGTCTGCTGCAAAGGGTAAGTAAAAGCTAATCCATTAAACCTTTATAAATTTCCGGTCTTCTGCTGGCAAGGAAAAAGCTATTGGCCATCGATGAGGATTTCCTTTCCCGAATGGCATTTATCTTTGAACAATCTAAAACTTTTACCAGCATGGATTGTTTACCCCCGAAATCCTCTGCTAAAACATTGCCCTTTGGGTCAATGATCATTGACCCACCGCAAAATTGACGACCATTACCGTCATCCCCCACTAAATTACAGGTGGCCACGAAAACAGAATTATCATAGGCTCTGGCAGCCAGATATTTTAGCCAGATAGCTTTGCGATCTCCCACAATGGTTGGAGAAGCATGGGGTGTAAAAATAATTTCTGCTCCTTGTAAAGAGAGCATCGTTGTTACTTCCGGAAAGTGAGTATCCCAACAAATTTGTATCCCAAGGATGGCCTTATCCGTGACAAAATGTTCAATGCTATTGCCAGCTTGATAGTAAGGCTGTTCACTGGTTCCCAGGTGGGTTTTGCGGTAGTAATCAACATTTTGACCCGGCTTAATCACCACTTGGGTAATAAAGGGCTTATTCCCTTGGTTTTTTTCTGCCATCCCGGCCAAAATCGTGATGTTATTTTTATAAGCTAACTCTTTTAGATAACAAACTGCCTCCCCTTCAAGTGTTTCCAACAAATGGTCTGGCATCTGCCGACCATATCCTTGAATGCACATTTCAGGGAAACATATAATATCCACCTCATTTATTGCTGCTTCCTTAATAAAACCTTCCATTGTGGTTAAATTTTTTCGAATATCGCCAAAGGTTGCCTGCATTTGAACCAAGGCAATTTTGGTATCTTCCAAATATAGTCCTCCCTTTCGCATCGGCCATGGGCCATGGCCTAAATATACCAATACCGCGTCATCAGACGCGGTATTCATTAGGCTCTCCCTACATTTTTTAGTATTTCAGTAATCTGCTGGGGTTTATTCATGGTGTATAGGTGCACACCATCTACTCCGCTGTCCAATAGATCCCGAACTTGTTCACTGGCGTATTCAAGACCAGCCTTCTCCATATCCTCAGGATTTTCACCATATTTATCAACTATTATTAAAAGCTTCGCTGGCATCGACGCCCCACATAAAGAAATAATTCTTTTAACCTGTTTGGCATTCAGCACAGGCATGACCCCGGCTACCACCGGGCAATTAATATTCATCCTGTGGGCATTTTCTATAAAATTATAGAAAACCCGATTATCAAAATAAAGCTGAGTTATTAGAAAATCAACGCCTTGATCTACTTTAAACTTAAGCCAGTTCAGGTCGTCATTGAGACGACGACAATGTGCATGTCCCTCCGGGTAAGCTGCTGCTGCCACACAGGTATTGCCTTTATTTTTTATATGCCTCACAAGATCCGAGGCATACTTAAAGTCAGAATCTGAGAAGTCATAATTTTGGACATCCGCCGGTGGGTCACCCCTTAGGGCTAGGATATTTTCGATGTTTTCCTGTTGTAACCCTTCTAAAATTTGATCAATCTCATTCACTGTCTGCCCCACACAAGTTAGGTGGGCCAGGGTTTCCACGTTATAGCGGTTTTTAATCGTTGAGGCAATTTCCTTTGTTCGATCGCGGTTACTGCCACCAGCACCATATGTCACACTAATAAAATCAGGATTAAGCTTGATTAACCCTTCTAGGGTTTGATAAATGGTTTCCACAGGTGCAGTGATTTTTGGTGGAAATATTTCAAAGGAGATAACAGGTTTTTTTTGTTGGAACAGATTCGAGATTTTCATGTATACCACCTTGTCTATTTCAAAATACTACAGTCTATTATAACTTCTTCTGCCAAAAGGGGAAAGATGATTTCCTAAATCTTACATCCTTCTTAACTATTTGCCAATAACCTTGTTAATATTCGTCTGATTTATTATACTACGATGTGTAAATGATAAAACTATCCATATAAATAAGGGGGAAATAATATGAGTACAGAAAACAACCTAAAGGCTGCCTTTGCCGGCGAGTCCCAGGCAAATCGTAAATACTCAGCCTTTGCTGCAAAGGCTGAGCAGGAAGGCTATCCTGGGGTGGCCAAACTTTTTAGAGCAGCATCCGAAGCGGAAGCCATTCACGCCCTCAGCGAATTAAAGGCTCTGGGAGGAGTAAAAACCACTGCGGAGAATCTGAAAGAAGCCATCGAGGGTGAAACCTATGAGTTTACTGAAATGTACCCGGATTTCATTAAAACTGCTGAAACAGAAGAAAATAACCTTGCCAAGCGATCCTTCCACTTGGCTAATGAAGCCGAAAAGGTACACGCTGATTTGTACAAGGAAGCCTTGGCATTGCTAGAGAGCAAAGAAAATGTTGATTACTACCTCTGTCCTGTATGTGGCTATATACATAAACACAATGCACCGGAAAAATGCCCCATCTGTGGTGCAAAAGACAGTGCTTTTAAGAACATTGGGTAAAATTAATTAAAGCGAGATGTCAATCATTCATCTCGCTTTGTTACTCACCCCATATAGCCAACCTTACCCTTTCCTCAATAAGACCACTTTTATAGCAATAATCATAAAAAGTTAACAATGCTTTTTTATGATTCTCTGTAAACCCATTTTCAATGACCTGGTAATATTCCTCCAAAATATCCGTGGGCAGACCACTTCTACGACGACTTTTCTCCAGTACGGATATTAAACTAGCGTTCACATACTGTTTGGACTCTACTAATTGATTATGGAGGATACCGACTACCTCTTGATTTTCCCTGGCAAAGTCCCTGCGAATGACCCAAAGGGTATACACCATCGGTTCACCGGTAAACTGCTTCCAAATTTCCCCCAAGTCTGTAACATGATAGGGTAAGTTCTCTTGCCTTACTCTTAAATATGCCCTTAAGGCATCATCACCAATTAATAAAACACCATCTCCATTAGTCATCATCCTATCTAAATCGGGCTGCATGGTAATAAAATTGGCTTCTAAATGGTAATAGTGATCAAAAAGCACCTTCAGTAAAGCCGTTGAAGTAGCCGAAGAGTCTGTTAGGCAGACCTTCTTGCCTTCCAATTCCATAACGGGTATTTTACTAAACAAAAGGGCGTTTTTTACCGGCCCATCTCCACTAACGGATAGATCGGGCAGTATCATGCATTGATCCATATTTCTGGCATATTCTATGGATGAAATAGAAGCAATATCCAATTGTCCTGCCAAAAACATTTTATTCAGAACAGCTGGTGATCCTTTAATCAATTTGCCATCAAAGGCCAGAAGGCCCTCTTCCAAGGCATGAAAGACCGGTAGAGCATTTAGATATTCCACCTGTCCAAACCTTATTTTGGCCACTAAAAACCCTCCCCAAGAACTGTACACATAATTCAACTGGTCAAATTTAAAATATTATTTGTGCTATCGCCTTAACAATTTCAGTTCAATATTTATCTATATTCAAAAACTATCATTCAATGACACTTAGAACATCAAGAAAGGACCCGCACAGAATTAACGAGGGAGTTTTACAGAAAAACTATTTAGACTACTTTACGAGCCATTCCATCATTTAGCTGTATCCTTTGCAGGAGATGTTCAAAAATAATTTTTTCGGACTGATTTGGAAGTTTATCCAATCGTAATTTGGCCTGGTTATAATGGGTTAATATATCATACGATTTTCCCTGACTTAAACCGTACACCATCCCTAAATTAAGTCCGAATTCATATAGCAACATCTGGTCTTCCCTCGGTGCACCTACCACATCCCCAGCAATACTTGCAGCCCCTGCCAGCAATTCTGCCACTTCCAGACGTGTAACTTCACTAACTATCTGATTATTTAAACGATTTTGGTTAACTTTTTTTAATATGCCGCCCTCATGAATATAGCCAATAATCTCGGCTAAGGGTTGAAGATATTTTAGCAACCCAGCATCACATAGGGTAGTGAAAAATTTTCCGTATAAATAATCCCCTACTAATACAGGAAACTGGGTCCCATCCTTAGGATCAATCGTATGGGACTGGACAACCGTTTCTGGAATTTGCTTATGAATTTGTGAGGCCATAAAAATAAACTGCACGATTGCCCCTAGGGAAAGCAGTTTAGGTGATCTGCAGTTGTATAACCTTCCAACAGTAAGTACCACCGCCGGATGAATGAAATTGTCCATGGGGGAAAATTCCAAATGGGCATAGTCGCCCACGTGCCCGGCTTTTATTAATAATTGACCTTTAATTTTATGATGAATCGTTTGGATATCTTCCTGGAGACATGCTAAAACGTCGCCTGACATGAACAAAACCCCCTCTTTGGCGGATACAAATAAGTTATTCGTTAATAAATCTGAATTTCCTCTTTTAAGTATTTGGAAAAAGCGTATAAAAAACTGACGAGCCTCGCTTCATCAAAAGGATGAGCTAGACTCGTCAGGTCGTGCTACTCTTGGTACTAATAAATATCCCTCCTATGAGTTTACGGCCACCAAATGCGGCGCCATACCAGGCAGGATTCCTCTCTTAGTCTCCTGAGCAGCCATATCCTTTGCACCAAATTCTCTGGTCAAGAAATTGCATGCATCCCAGGGATTCACTGAATCACCACAGGTAAAGACATCAACTGCGGCATAGCCTAATTCAGGCCAGGTATGAATAGCCAGGTGGCTTTCACTAATTACTACTACTCCACTAACTCCCTGAGGGCTAAATTTATGGAAAACATACTCGCGGACCTCAGCCCCCGATTCCAGTGCTGCGTTAACCATTATTTCCTCAACCCTTTTAACATTATTGAGGACTTCAAAATCACAGCCATAGATTTCAGCCAAGACATGGCGGCCCAATGGTTTCATTATAGTTATCCTCCTCCATTTCCTTAATTAAAATGTTGGAATTAACCAGCCCAAATCATAATAATGTAGGGCTGGTCAATTCCAACCAAAATCAATTTTAGCATAAACAATTTCCTTGTCAATAAAATCTTGCAGAAAAACCGCCTTTAATTGTCAAATATATTAGTTTGCTACAAAATTCACGTGTTTACCTTATTTACCATCCGTTCTTATTTCGTGTATTGATTTTGCTCTGTCTAATTACCTTTTACATTATATTAGGTCATTTAACAATATGTTTATGTTTATTCTTTTGTTCCGATAACACTAAGTAAACCAAGGGCGGTGCACCAAAAATCATGGTAGTTGCTGCAGCCACTACACCTGAGTCATTAAAGGCAAAGGCAACCAGGGCACCCGTAATTACCCCGATAAAGCCCTTAAATAAATAAGGATACTCAACCCTTAAATTTTTAACCACACCTTGGGGACGATAGAATAGCAAAGCCAATATGCCCAAGCTGGCAAGCAGAACCCTACTCCAGACAGTGTAGCGTAGGAGTTTCATATTCATGGACCATTTTCGCTGAATGATTTCCAGTGCTTGGTTAGGATCTTGCAGCAATAAGGCCGCTGTGGTTCCCATGTGGGAACGCAAATCCACCGGGCGACTTAGATCAAAGACAATAAAGCCTGTTACAGACAATACTACTAGACAGCCAACCAGCACAACCGTAGTAAAACGAAAGCGCACCCCTATTAATAGGAGAAAGGTTACTAACAATCCCGCAGTAGCAGCAATGGTACCTCCCACGTTCGTACCCAGGTTCGGTGCCGCCATTGCATAAATGGTAAAAAGATAGAAAAAACCACTTAATATGATTAGGGTTCTTCTGTGTTTTTCCAAATATTGTATTGCTGCGGTCGTACCAATAATTAAGGAACCGATTAAAACACCCATATATTCATTGCCAATGCCATAGAATCTTGCCCCAACAATGGGGTCGTAGCCAAGTACAGATTGTTTTAATAAAAAAGAAGCATTTAGCAAATCTGCTAATATCGTTCCGGCCGTAGCAAGACAAATAAATATGAAGGGGTCTATGCCAATCTTTCGTTGCAATAAAATAGCTATCCCAGAAAAGGCCAAAGTTAGTATAACCAGTTGCACTGCCATAACCGTAACTGAAATTTTTGGTAACAAGGGCATCATAAGCTCCACTAAGGGTACAGACATAACCAAAAGCAAGAAAGGCTTAATCACTTCGGCCATATGTTTTTTAAGAAAAATTCCATATAAGCCCATAAGTAGTACGATAAGCTGGAGAAAAACATAGGCAGACTGCAAGGGTGGCCTGGCCTGGTAGGTGGTAACCAAGCCCTTGTTTAAATCTAACAAGTAATCCAAGCTATTCCCAGTAAAGTGTGCCTGGGAAGACATAAAGGGACGTCCAGACATTTCTGGTACCGGTTGAACACCTAAGGACCGGAGGATCGTTGGTGCAATATCCGTGTTCATGATAATACCATCCCGCTTCGTGGTGCCGGATGTTAATAATGTGCCAGGTTCCCATTTAGGTCCCAGAGCAATGATCGGTGTCAAGCTTATATTTCCTTTAACAGCCTCAGTGGTTGGGGTAGGCGTCACAACGATTAGGGCTTCCTTGCTGAAATCCATACTGCTGGCCAATTTTCCCACAAACTGATCTATTCTTTCCTTTGCCTCCTGGCGCTGTCTTTGGTATGCTTGCTCTGTTGCCTTATCTCGTTCCTCATATAACCGGGTCAAGTCACCGGTTTCAACCACAATAAGCACTGCCTTTTCCCGATATTCTTTTATTTTAGCCAGAACCTTGACAAAATCAGTTCGATAAGAACCGATATTTTCTTGATGCTGTAATAAGATTGATCGATCCACTGTCCCCATATCCGTAACCCCTAATTCATTCATGGATATGGTGGTTATTAGCCTACGCTCCGTTCCGATTGTATCACTGTTACCTACAACTGCGGTTTTTTTGCCGGCATCATTAATTGCCTGACCCAGTGCCCCCGGAATTGCCGGATGTCTTAACTCCCCATTAGTCCTTATTAATTTGCCGATGGCAAGTTGAACCACTGAATCTTCTGGGGCACGTAAACCCGTACGCAGAAAATATTCATCCCCTGCGCTTAGATCAGAAAATTTTTCTTCTATATTAAAACCATTAATAACTTCCCCGTTTCCAACTAGGTGAGCGCCCCCACCGATGGTTGAATAGGTATGTTCGGAATAAATACCTGCTCCGGTATTGTTATTTAATAAACCTAAGGCACCCTGGTTAGCCAAAGCCTTGAGATTGGCTAGCCCTTCCGCTTCGTAGTCCTGTATAGTAAGTTTGTCAATAACCACTAACACAACTCTTTCCACCGTTTCCTCGGCTGAGGCAAAATTTACAGGTCCCAGTGTACATAAACAGAATAAGATACTGGCAATAATTTTATGCCAGAAAGAGTAAGCCAATTAAATCCCCCCAACAAAATCTCTACCCATCATTTAACGATCAACGGAAATATTTTTATCCAATAAAAGTTGGCTGTATAAATCCAAGGTTTTCTGTACCATTAAGGTAATGGTAAACTTATCATTTACATGCTTTAGACCATTTTTGCCCATGCGCGACAAGAGTTCTCTTTCTCCCAACAAGCCTGCCAAGGCCACGGCCAGGGCCTCGGGATCCTTTGGTGATACCACTAGACCCGTTTTACCTTCTAAAATTGCTTCAGGAACACCGCCCACTCGGGTGGCAACAACTGGTTTGGCAGCGGCCATTGCTTCCAATATGGCTAAAGGCAATCCTTCTGTGACAGAGGGCAACACAAAAATATCCAATACAGCATAAATCTCTTCAATATTTTCTCTCATTCCAGCAAAAATCGCCCGGTTACCTAGCCCAAGCTCCAAGGCCTCCTCTTCCAGTTGTTGGCGCAGCGGACCATCTCCTACTATTAATAAAGTAATATTATATTCTTTAAGGAGAGAGGCAGCCTTTAGCAAATAAGCAACACCCTTTTGAGGGGCCAGGCGGGCAATGGTTCCAATCACTACACCGGAAGGGGGTAGCTTTAATTCTTTTTTGATTTCTTCCTTATCGAATTCTTGGTTGAATTTTTCTATTTCTATTCCATTATAAATGGTGGTTAATCGACTTAGCGATATTTCCTCTTTTTCCACCAGCTCTTGTTTTAAAGCATCCGAAACCGTGATAATTCGATCCGTAAAACGGGCCAAGATCTTTTCTACCGTTGCATAAATTTTTTTCTTCCAACCAGGCCATTCCTCATAAAATATACTATTATGAGCAGTAAAAACAATCACTGGGGTTCTGGCAATTATGCCTGCTATACGACCAACAAGTGCAGCCTTTGAGCTATGGGCATGCATTATTGTGGTACGGGACTGGTGCAAATATTTAACTAATGTACGAATGACAGCATAGTCCTTTGACAGTGATATTTCCCCGGCCAAGGGAATCGGAATAAGATTAACCCCCATTTGGTATAGTTCATCCCACAATGCTGTACTAGGTGGACAAGCCACTGTTATTGAAAACTTATTTTTATCGGTATGGCGAATCAAATTTATCAGGTGATTTTTCATGCCACCTGCTGCGGGCCTTATAATATGGAGAATCTTTATTTTATTCAACGGTTTCCACCCCTGCAATTGTATATCTTTTCCAAATAAAACCCTCTATATGCATCCAACCAGTATTCGCCACCTCTAATTAAAACACCTGCAAGCGTGAGCCTTAGATTTTCTACTCAGTCTTATACTGAAAAATGGTCATGACCAAAAAAAGAAGTGCCGCTTACTACTAAGTAGTTTTGCGACACTCCCTGGGGGTTAGTCTACTCTTATGGCATCGGTGGGGCAACTTTCAGCAGCTTCCTTCGCCGAGTCTTCTTGACCATCTGGAATTTCATCGACAATTGCATAAGCCTTTTCTTCGTCATTCCAATCAAATACCTCAGGACAAGTGTCGATACATGCACCACAGCTAATGCATAGATCTTGATCAACAGATGCCTTCATAGTAACACCTCCATTATTTTGACAATAATATTTTGACTGCCAATATCGGTAATTATTCCCGATAGATAGAAAAATTAACCATGAATTAATGCCGGCAGACAACGTGTACAGGTCCAGACACTTTCACCCTTCATCCTAGTGGGTAGTAAAGCCCGATCGTGATCTTCACTGCCGCAGCGGTGGCACTTAATTTCTACCCCTGGTGGTAGCCCTGAACCTTGTTTATTTCTGCTCTTTAGATGTTCTTCAACAGCGTGATGGTCAAAATCCACAGCATCGCGCTCTTCTAAGGATAATGCCCCGGTGGGACAAGTCCCCAAACAAAAGCCCGCACCATCACATAGTTCTTCCTTTAAAACCTTGGCCTTGCCAGCAACCAGTTCAATGGCTCCCTCTGCACAGGGAGAAACACATTGACCGCAACCATTGCATAATTCTTCATCGATTTTAACAATTTTTCGGATAGCCATATTTCTTCTCCTCATTTTTTTATAGATTTTGCCCCAATAAAATTAAATTAATCCTATTGTATCCGTAATTAACCAAAAAGGGTGTAATTTTCATCACACTTAATAATGATCCCGCTCCGTATCCAACCTTTTTTCCTCATTTAGACCAATGGTTGAAAATAACTCTTTAAATTTCAGAAAATCTTCCAATCGCATTACTTCTGTATTCGAATAAAAGACTCTCCCCAAATTATTCACCGCACCCCAGGTAACCTTAACAATGTCACGATCAAACCCCTTGGTTGTTTTGGTCTTGATAAACAGTTTAACAGACATTTATTCACCCACTTATTCGTTAACTGATTATATTCATTATAAAATTAAACAAGGGGATGTCGCAAAACGTTTAAATGAAAACGTAGGGCGACACGCCCTTTTTTATTTGTGACATAAAAATTATTACATCTACGAAGGTGAATTTTACCATTTAGGCCCCGGTTTGGGCACAACAAAACAAGGAAAGAGCT